>CAYMRB010000055.1:0-32089 GCA_964392615.1 uncultured Planctomycetia bacterium
CGGAGTCGGAGTCGGAGTCGGAGTCGGCGTCGGAGTCGGAGTCGGCGTCGGAGTCGGAGTCGGCGTCGGAGTCGGAGTCGGAGTCGGCGTCGCCCTACTCCAGCTCGTACACCTTCAGCACGTGCGCCGCCTTCACTCCCGGCTCGCGCTGCCGCGCGACGAGGACGATGCGGTCTCCCTGCGTGACGATGCCGCGCTCCTCGAGCAGCTCGATCGCGGGCGAGACGAGCTCGCGCAGATGGCCGCGGCGACGCATCGTCACGAGCGACAGGCCCTTGTGGAGCGCCAATCGCCGTGCGACGTTCGTGCCGGAGATGACGCCGTAGACCGGTATTCGCGCGCGCGCCGCGGACAGCGCGCGCAGGGTCGCCCCGGTCAGCGACAGCGCGAGGATGCAGCGCGACTCCGTGTTCATCGCGAGGTTGACCGCCGATGCGGCCATGCGATCCAGGATGCCCTCCTTGCCTGCGACCGGGCGCGCCGGTCCGTGGCGCCACTCGCGTTCGACGCCTTCGGCGGCGCGGCAGATGCGATCCATTTCGCGAATCGTGTGCACCGGATACGATCCGGTCGCCGTCTCGCCGCTCAGCATCACCGCGTCGCTGCCGTCCAGTACCGCGTTGTGGACGTCCGTGACCTCCGCGCGCGTCGGCTTGTCGCGGTAGGTCATCGACTCGAGCATCTGCGTCGCGGTGATGACCGGCACGCCGACCGAGTTCGCCTCGTGGATGATCGTCTTCTGAAGGCGAGGTACGCGCTCGCGTGGCACGGTCACACCGAGGTCACCGCGCGCCACGAGCACGGCGTCGGCTACGCGGAGGATCGAGCGGATGTTCCGGACGCCGCTGCGATCCTCGATCTTCGCCACGACGAAGATATCGTCGTGCCCTTGGGCCGCGAGCCACTTGCGCAACTCGCCCACTTCGCCCGCCGAGCGGACGAACGACATCGCGATCATATCGACGCCGAGGCCTGCACCGAACTTCGCGTCGTCGCGGTCCTTCTCGTTGACCAGCGGGAAGCTCAGGTCCGAGTCGGGGAAGATCACGCCTTTGCGATCGCCGAGCGGCCCGCCGAGCGTCACTTCGCAGTCGAGATCGTCGCCGCGCAGATCGCGGACGATCAGCTCGAGCATGCCATCGTCGAGGTAGACGCGGTCGCGCGGCCTCACGTATTGCGCGATGCTCTCGTAGTCGATGCCGATGCGTTGCGCCGTGACCTCGGGGCCCTCGCCGACGAGAATCCGCGTGCCCTCTCGCAACTCGATGGCCTCACCGTCCGCCGTCCTGCCGACGCGCACCTTGTGGCCCTGCAGGTCCTGCAGGACCGCCACGGGCCGCCCGAGTCGTGCCGAGGTCTCCCGAATCGTGTCGTAAGTCTGTCCATGGATCGCGTGCGAACCGTGCGAGAAGTTGAGCCGCGCGACGTTGAGGCCGGCTTTGATGAGCTTCGTCATGACCTCCGGCGAGCTGCTCGCCGGACCGATCGTGGCGACGATCCTCGACGCGCGCGGGTTCTTCTCGAACTGGATCGGCGCCGTCTCGCAACGCGGTCGTTCGTTCGAGTCCGGGTTCATCGCGCCTTCTCTCCCAGGTCTCTCCACAACTCGCGCAGGCGCTCGAGGTCAGCGGCGTGATCCGGTCGCTCCGCGAGATTGCGGAGCTCATGCGGGTCGTTCTCGAGGTCGTAGAGCTCCTCGAACGGCTCGGCGACGCGTTGGTCCGCGCCGGCCTTCCCCGCGTCTTGCCGGGCCGCTGGGTGCGCGCCGCCCTCGCGTGGAATCTCGACCCACCGGACGTACTTCCACCGGTCCGTCCGGATGCCTTCGGTCTTCGGAATCGTCCGGTGCCGGAAGATGTGCTGATAGAACCAAGCGTCGCGCCAGCCGGCGTCCTCGCCGCGCAGGAGGGGGACCAGGCTGCGGCCTTGCATCGCCTGCGGTGCGTCGATTCCGGCGAGGTCGAGGAACGTCGGTGCCAGGTCGATCGTCAGCGCCATCTGCGTCAGGACGCGGCCGCGCTTCGCCGCGTCGAGGCGGGGATCGAACACGATGAGCGGCAAGCGGATCGACTCCTCATGCACGAACCACTTGCCGGCCAGGCCACGGTCGCCGAGATAGAAGCCGTTGTCGGACGTCAGTGCGATGACGGTATTGTCCGCTAGACCCTTCGCGGCCAGGGCCGCGCGCAGCGCTCCGAGCGTCTCGTCGACGCCGGAGATCAGCCGGTAGTAGTCCTTCATCGATTTCTGATACATCGCGGGCGTCGCGAAACGGATCTTCCAGCGCCGCCGCGCCTCCGATTCGCGCACGAAAGGCGGCAGCGCGTCGAACACCTTCTCGGTCGCGGTCGGGACCGTCGGGACCGCGATCTCCTCGAACAGCGACGCGTACTTCGGATCCGGCTGGAACGGCCACGGATCGCCGTCCTGACAGTGCACGGACTTGAAGCTCAGTTGCAGGCAGAACGGCTTGTCGGTCGGCACGCCGTCGACGAACTCGACCGCCTGCGACCGCAGGATGCTCGTCAGATGGCCCTCGCGTCCCCTCTGGAAGTAGCGCCCTTGGCCGGAGAAGCCGCGGAAGTGGTCGTACTGCGACTTCGGCAGCTGGCCGCCGAGGCCCCACTTGCCGATGAATGCCGTGCGGTAGCCATTGGCGCGCAGGCGGCCGGCGAACGTGTTCGCGAAGACCTCCGGCGTCAGCGCCGCGCGGAAGTCGATGATGCCGTGCCGTGCGCCGTGCTGACCCGTCAGAATGCTCGCGCGACTCGTCGAGCAAATCGACGTCGTGCAGAACATGTGGCGGAAGTTGACGCCGTGCTGAGCGAGCCGGTCGATCTCCGGCGTGCGCGCGACGCGGTCGCCATTGCAGCCGATCGCGTCCCAGCGCAGATCGTCGATGAGCAGGAAGACGATGTTCGGACGCGTCGCCGCGTCGGCGCGATCGGGAACGGAAACAGCGGCACACAGGAGCGCCGCGAGGGCCAGGGACAGGGGGGCGCGTTCGCGGATCATGTCGATTACAATGCCGTCCTCGTCGGATGTCGTACGCTCGCGTCGATTGCGACCTCACTCTAATCGATCGGGCCACAGCGATCGACACCACACACGCAAGGGAAGCGAAGGAAACCGAGGAGCCATGGACCTGCGCGGCAAGGTCGCTCTGGTGACGGGGGCTTCGAGCGGCATCGGTCACGCGATTGCGCTGGCGCTCGCGGCGAAGGGGGCGCGCTTGACGCTGAGCGCTCGAAGGCGCGAACGGCTCGAGCAGCTCGCAGCCGACGTCGAACATGCCGGTGCCGAGGCTTTGGTCGCTCCCGCCGACGTGCGCGACGAGCCAGCGCTGTGCGCCGTGTTCGATCGCACGATCGAGCATTGGGGTCGTCTCGACGTGCTGATCAACAGCGCGGGCCTCGGTCGCCTCGCTCCGCTTCACGGCGGCAGCTCCGAGGACTGGCGAATGATGCAGGAGGTCAACGTGCTCGCGCTCGCGGTGGCGTGTCGCGAGGCACTCGCGCGCTTCGACGGCGATCGCGGCGGCCACATCGTCAACCTGTCGAGCCTGTCCGGCCACCGCGTTCCCGCATCGGGTGGCTTCTACGCTGCGACGAAGTTCGCGGTTCGCGCGCTGACCGAGTCGTTGCGACAGGAGCTCGTCGCGCGCGGCAGTCGGACTCGCGTCACGGCGATCTCGCCCGGGTTCGTGCGCACCGAATTCCACGACGAGCTCTACGGTGACGAGGAGGAGCGCGCGGCGCGGTTTCCGAAGTATCGCGTTCTCGATGCAGGCGACGTCGCCGCGTCGGTCATCCACGTGCTCGAAGCGCCCGCCAACGTCGCGATTCACGACGTGCTGATGCGCTCTCAGGAGCAAACTTCGTGATCGTCGACGCGCGCGACCGGTGGGGCAGACGTCAGCTTCTGATCGCTGTCGTGGCCGCGCTCGCACTCACGAGCTGCGATGGCTCGCGCGACGCTCCCAGCGCGCCCGGCGCGCCCGCGGCGAAGCTAGGACGTGCGTCGCCCGGCGATCGCGATCCCCGACTCGGCCGCGCGCTCGAGTTCTTGGGGCGGGGTGACTTCGCCGCGAGCCGCACGATTCTCGACGAGGTCGCGCGTCAGTATCCCGACTCGCAGCGCACGCGGTTCCTGATCGCGCTGAGCTATCACAAGGAGAAGCGCTACGAGCTCGCGAGTCGCCTGTTCGCGGCAGTCGTAGCGGCCGGCCCGACTTTCGAAGGCTTCGACGGCGTGTTCCATTTTCAAGGCTGGGCGCTATACCACCTCGGGCGCCTCGACGCGGCGGAGGAGGCGTTCGAGAAGCACGTCACCGCGCAACCGGATGTCGTCGACACGTGGTTCGGCCTCGGCCTCGTCGCGCTCGACGAAGACCGACTCGACGACGCCGAGAACGCGCTGCGCGAGGCGATGCGCCTCGGCGTCGGCAATCCTCGCAAGCGGCGCTCGGTGTCGAAGGCGCGTACGCGACTCGCCGACGTCCTCGTGCGCCGCGGACGTCTCGAAGACGCGCGGCGCGAGCTCGTCATCGCGACGAGCGAATGGCCTGACAACGCCAGCGCGCACTACAAGCTGTCTCGCGTACTCGCACGGCTCGGCGACGCGGCCGGCTCCGCGCGCGCGCTCGACGAGCACCGCCGACTGCGAGCGCGAGGAGGAGGCTGATAATGCACCGCGCCATCGTGACCGTGTTGCTCGCGCTCGTCGTACCGCCGTGTGGCCTCGCGTGTCGCGACTCGTCGACGACAGCGCCCGACAGGGTGACGGCCCTCCGCTTCGAGGAGCTGGACGCTGCGACGACGGGCCTCGACGTGACGATGCGCTGCGGCAACGATCCGTCGACGCAGATTCTCGAGGTCAAAGGCGGTGGCATCGCCTTGATCGACTACGACCGCGATGGCGACCTCGACGTTTTCGTGCCGAACGGCGCGTGGCTCGAGAAGACGAACGAGGGACCCGGCTGCCGCCTCTTCGCGAACGACGGCGAGTTGCGGTTTCGCGACGTGACGAAGGCCGCCGGGCTCGGACACCGTCGCTGGTCGTTCGGCGTCACGGTGGGCGACTACGACGACGACGGCTTCGACGACCTGTTCATCGCGTGCTACGGGCCGAATGTCCTGCTGCGCAACGACGGCGCCGGCAAGTTCGAGGACGCGACCCGTCGCGCCGGGCTCGGCGACGCGCATTGGGGCACAGGATGCGCCTTTGGCGACATCGACGCAGACGGCGACCTCGACCTCTACGTGTGCAACTACGTCGACTTCGACCCGGGCCGCCCGCCGCCGCCGTCGATGTTCAAGACGACGCAGGTGCTCGGCGGGCCGATCGGCCTCGCCGCCCGCCACGACGTGCTGTGGGAGAATCGCGGCGATGGCACCTTCCGCGACGCCAGCGAGTCGTCCGGCTGTCGTGCGGTGCGCCCGGCGTACGCGCTCAACGTCGCGATCGTCGACATCGATGCGGACGGCCGGCAGGACATCTTCGTCGGCAACGACTCGATGGCGAACTACCTGTTCCGCCATCTCGGCGGTCTGCGATTCGAGGACGTTGGCACCGCGCGCGGCGTCGGGGCGAACGCTGACGGCGTGTACCAGGCGACGATGGGCATCGCGGTCGGTGACGTCACTGGCAACGGGCGACCCGACATCTTCACGACAAACTTCTCGGGCGATACGAACACGCTGTGGACGCAGGGCGATGACGGGTTCTTCGATGAGGCCACGCGTCGATTCGGGCTCGGCCAGATGTCGATGGCGTTCGTCGGTTGGGCGTGCGAGCTCGGCGATTTCGACCTCGACGGCGACGAGGATCTGATCGCGTTCAACGGCCATGTGTACCCGCAGGCGACGCGCGAGACGATGGACTCGCCCTATCTGCAGACGCCGCTTCTCTTCGCGCGTGAGGAGTGGCGGTTTCATCGCCAGGGCGCTTCGACAGCCGGCGAGTGGCTCGCCAAGGGGTATCGCGATCGCACCGCGGCCTTCGGCGACCTCGACGGTGACGGCGATCTCGACGCGGTCATCGGCGAGTTGAACGGTCCGGTTCGCGTGCTGCGCGGGCTCGCGTCGCGGTCCGGGAGTCACTGGGTGATCATCGACCCGCGGGACCGGCGTGGCGGGAAGAACCGGCGCGGGATCGGTTGCCGCGTGGACGTCGAGACGGGCGGCCGCAAGTGGCGGCGATGGATTCGCGGCGGCGGCCCGTTCCAGTCCGCGAACGCCGCGTACGCGCACTTCGGTCTCGGTCCGTACGCCGGACCGCTGCGCGTCACGGTGCTGTGGCCGGACGGCGTCGAGACAACTCTGGCCGACGTGAAAGTCGACTGCAGACTGGAAGTCGTGCGTGACGATCGTCGAGAAGGGGTGGATTCCGCAGAGAAGTGAAACCGTGGCCGAATCCGATAAGCGACACCCGCTGACGGGACTGCTCATCACGCAGTTCCTCGGCGCGTTCAACGACAACGCGTGGAAGATGCTCGTCGGCCTCCTCGCCATGGATGCGGTCTACGCGTCCTTTGCGGCGGGCAGCCCGGAGGCCGAGTCGGCGAGCGTCGTTCAGAACTGCATCGTCTTCCTCGTGTTGACGGTGCCGTTGATGCTGTTCTCGTTACCGGCCGGCGTCCTGTCCGATCGCATCAGCAAGCGGCGTGTCATCGTCGCGATGAAAGTGCTCGAGCTCGTGCTGATGGCGGCCGCGACGGTCGTGCTGTTCACGGCGCCGGAGACTCGCTGGCTGCAGTGGAGCGTGCTCGGCTTGATGGGACTGCAAAGCGCGCTCTTCAGCCCGGCGAAGTATGGCATTCTGCCCGAGCTGCTGCCGCATTCGAAGCTTTCGGCCGGCAACGGCGCGCTCGAGCTGTGGACGTTCGTCGCGATCATCGCGGGCACCGCGGCCGCCGGCGAGCTCAAGGACTTCTCGACCGCAGAGAGCCTCTGGGGTCCCGACGGGGGAGTGATTTGGCTCGCGCCGCTCGTCCTGACGATGTTCGCAGTCATGGGTTTGTTCGCGACGCGGTGGATACCGCCGGTGCCGGTCGGCCGCGCGTCCGGCGGCCTCGCCGAGTCGGTCGGCGGCGCGTGGAAGGCCGTGCGCGCGGAGCGGACGTTGTGGCTCGCGATTCTCGGGTACTGCTTCTACTGGGCGATCGCCAGCCTGATGGGGCCGGTGATCCTCGCGTTCGGCAAGTCGGCGCTCGACCTCGGCAACCCCGGCATGCTGCTCGCGGTCTTCGGGCTCGGCGTCGGCGCGGGTAGCTTCATCGCCGGCAAAATGTCGGCGGGCAAGGTCGAGTACGGACTCATTCCGCTCGGCGCGATCGTTCTCGCCGTGTTCACGTTCGTGCTGGCGCTCGTGCCGGCGACGACGACGGGCAGCTTCTTGCTGATGGTGCCGCTCGGCGTCGCGAGCGGCTGGATCGTCGTGCCGCTCAACGCGCTGCTGCAGTGGAAGTCGCCGCCGGATCGGCGCGGCGCGGTCATCGCTCTCGCGAACTTCCTCGTCTTCGGTGGCTTGATCGTCGGCAACCTCGCGGGCATCGTGCTCGCGCAGGTCTTCGAGCTGCCGGCGTGGGGGGCGCTGCTGGCGGCCGCGATCCTGACGCTCGCCGGCACCGCGTGGGCGCTGTGGCTGCTGCCGGACGCTTGTCTGCGCCTGATTCTGATCTTCCTGACGCACACGTTCTATCGCCTGCGAGTCATCGACGCGCGACACGTGCCGCAAGAGGGCGGCGCTCTGCTCGTGCCGAATCACGTGTCGTTCGTCGACGGGCTGTTTCTGCTCGCGAGCGTCGATCGGCCCGTTCGGTTCATCGTCGACTCCGCATACTTCAAGCACCCGTTCTACGGGCCGTTCCTGCGGTCGCTGAAGGCGATCGAGATCTCGTCCTCGGGTGCGCCGAAGGTCATCCTGCGCGCGATGCGCGACGCGGGGAAGTACCTCGACGAGGGCGATGTCGTCTGCATCTTCGCCGAGGGGCAGATCACGCGAACCGGCACGCTGCAGCCGTTTCGGCGCGGCCTCGAGCGGATCGTCAAGGGGCGCACTGCGCCGATCATTCCGGTGCACCTCGATCGCGTGTGGGGGAGCATCTTCAGCCGATCCGGTGGGCGGTTCGTGACGAAGATGCCGCGCCGCATCCCGTATCCGGTGACGATCTCGTTCGGCGAGCCGCTCGAGACGAAAACGCCGATCTGGAAGGTGCGGCGTGCGGTCGGCGAGCTAGGCTCTGCGGCGTGGAAGGCGCGCAAGTCGTCACGACCGCCGCTTCACCGCACGTTCGCACGGTCGGCGCGCCGGCATCCGTTCCGCCTCGCGTTCGCCGATCCGACGCGTCGGAGGATGTCGTACCTCCAGGCGCTGGTCGGCGTGATCGCCATGGCGCGTGCGCTGCGTCCCCGATGGCGCGATCAGGAGCACGTCGGCATTCTGCTGCCACCGAGCATCGGCGGCGCGCTGACGAACATCGCGGCGGCGTTCTGCGGCCGCACGACGGTCAACCTCAACTACACGGTCGGGCGAGAGGGCATGGAATCGGCCGTGCGGCAGGCCGGCGTCAAGACGATCGTCACGAGCCGCGCGTTCATCGAGAAGGCGAAGATCGAGGTGCCGGAGGGCCCCGAGACGCTGTGGCTCGAAGACGTGCGCGGCGCGATCGGCGCGTTCGATCGCCTGGTCGCGACCGCGATGGCGCTCCTCCTGCCCGGACGCCTGATCGAGCGGCTGCTCGTCGATCGGAAGCGGCCGGGCGGCCCGCGCGTCGCGAACGACGACACGGTCACCGTGATCTTCTCGAGCGGTTCGACCGGCGAGCCGAAGGGCGTCATGCTGAGCCACTTCAACGTCGACTCGAACGTCGAGGCGGTGGCGCAGGTCATCCGGCTGACGAAGGACGATCGCATTCTGGGCATCCTGCCGACGTTCCACTCGTTCGGTTATCTGGCGTTGTGGGCGGCCGCGAACGAAGGCGTCAGTATCATCTTCTTGCCGAATCCGCTCGATGCGGCGGAGGTCGGCGAGAAAGTCGGACAGTACGGGGTGACGATCCTGATCGCGACGCCGACGTTCTTGCAGCTCTACCTGCGTCGTTGCTCGCCGGGCCAGTTCGGCTCGCTGCGCATCGTGCTGGCGGGCGCGGAGAAGCTCCCGGAGCGACTGGCGCAGGCGTTCGAGGACCAGTTCGGCATCCGGCCGCTCGAGGGGTACGGCACGACCGAGTGCGCGCCGGTGATCGCGGCGGGCACGACGGACTTTCGCGCCGCGGGATTCTATCAACCGGGATCTCGTCGCGGCTCGGTGGGGCAACCGCTGCCGGGAGTCGCGGTGCGCATCGTCGATGCGGACGCGCCGGAGAACGTCGACGAGTGTCTCGAGCCGAACGCTCCCGGCATGCTGATCGCGACCGGGCCGAACGTGATGAAAGGCTATCTCGGTCGCGACGAGCTGACGGCGGAGGTCCTCCGCGACGGTTGGTATCTGACCGGCGACATCGCGGTGATGGACGAGGACGGCTACATACGCATCACCGATCGACTGTCGCGCTTCGCGAAGATCGGCGGCGAGATGGTGCCGCACGGCAAGGTGGAGGAGGCGCTGCAGGAAGCCGCCGACACCGACATCCAGGTCTTCGCGGTCACGTCGATCCCGGACGAGCGCAAGGGCGAGGCCCTCGCCGTGCTGCACACGATCGACGAGGCGCGCATCCCGGAGATCGTCGAGCGCGTCGGAGAGGCCGGGTTGCCGAATCTGTTCGTGCCGCGCGTCGATCACTTCGTGCGCGTCGACGCATTGCCGCTTCTCGGCACGGGGAAGCTCGATCTGCGTGCGGTGAAGCGGCTCGCTTGCGAGTCTCTCGGTTCCAGCGCCGAGGACGGCGCGGGAACCGAGAAACTCGCATAGGGGGAAGAGCCGCCTTGGGCGGCGGAGGACGACGACAGAGTCTCGTTCTGGCGGTCTTTGGAGTCGCGTTTTTCGTGGTTCTCCACCCGCAACTTCGGTGTCCAATCTCATCGAGGGATTCAGTCCATCGCCGGAGGTCTACCGGTCTATCTCCACGACCGCACGACGGGTTCCAATGAGCACATCAGCGAGATCTACTGGCCGGGGATGCCGTGCGAACCGGCGCCAAAACTCGATGATGGCACTGCCGACCGAATCGCGGCGGCGCAACCGATCCTGCCCCGCCGCGCTGTGCGCCCTCCTGCTCCTCTGCGCAGCGTCCGCGCTCGTGGCGCAGGACTGCAACGACAACGGGGTCGACGATGCGCAGGACATCGCGAGCGGCCGCAGCGCCGACTGCAACCGCGACGGCGTCCCCGACGAGTGTGAGATGGAGCGTGAGGTTTGGTTCGCAACGCGCGAGCGGATCCGCGCGGGCCGTACCGGGAGCTACGGCATTCCGGGGCGCCTCCTCACGGCGGATTTAGATGGCGACGGCGACGAAGACGTGGCGACCATCGCCGCGTCGGGCGGGGATCTGTCGCTGCTGTGGAATCGCGGCGATGGACACGTGTTCCTCGAGAACCTCGAGCTCGAGTTGACCGCGTTCGAGCTCCTGTGCGCGGACTTCGACGGCGACGCCGACCTCGATCTCGTCGTGGTAAACGACGGCTTCCGCGGTCGCAGCGACTCGGATTCGTTCCCGGACCGTCTGGACGTCTACCTGAACGACGGGGCCGGGAGCTTCCGCCGAGCCGGCAGCTTCGACCCGGGGCGGTACGCCTACACGGGCTCTGCCGGCGACCTCGACGACGACGGTGACGCAGACATCGTGCTGGTTGGTGGGGAGTCGGAACTCGTGTTCGAGTGCCTGTGGCTCCTGACCAACCGCGGCGATGCCACGTTTGACCCGCCTCGCCGCCTCGACGTGGGCGTCACGCCGCGTCTTCCCCACGTCGTCGACGTCAACGGCGACGGATACCGGGACATCGTCACGGTGCTCTGGCGCGGCGGCGGGGTCTCCGTCCGCAAGAACTTCGGCGAGCTCGATTTCGAGGCGCCAGTCGTGTGGCCGGCCGGACCGGGGCCGGCCGGGATCGCCAGCGGCGACCTCGACGGCGACGGCGACGTCGATCTGGCTGTCGGCAACCTCGATGCGCGGGTGCTGTCGGTGCTCTTCAACGACGGTGACGGCAACTTCTCGCGTCTCGAGCTCATTGGCGACCCGGGCACGCAAGACGCCGCCTTCCCGGTTCTCGCGGACCTCGATCAGGATGGGCGGCTGGACGCACTGGCTACCGGTTCGTCGCTCTACGCTTTCCGCAACCTCGGGGGCGGCAGCTTCGCAGCGGCGGTGCGCTACGGTGCCGGTCGCTCCGCGTTCTTCCCCGCCGCTGCGGACCTTGACCGCGACGGCTGGCCGGACGTGATCGTGAGCACGGGAGAGGGCCTCGACGACTGGCGCAGCACCGTCAGCGTGTTGCGCGGTCGCGGCGAGGGCCTGCTGGCAGCGACGCGCAGCTACTCGCTGCTGTCTCGAGGTCGCGTGGTTCGGGACGTCTGCACGGCTGATCTCGACGGTGACGGCGATGCCGACCTCGCGGTCGCGAGCCAGGACAGCGGGTCGGACGGGATCGGCCTCTTGTGGAACGATGGAAGCGGGCGATTCTCTGACGCGGAGTACGTCTCCACCGGCCCGAGCTTCTCCGTCACGGACGTGTTTCCGTTGGACATCGACGGTGACGCCGACCTGGATCTTCTCGCCGGAGGCTGGGACGCACGGGAACGCGGCATGACCGTGGTCCTGCGCAACGACGGGGGGCGGCTGACTCCCGAGCCGGGTCTCGTGGGGCCTTGGCCGCGCGGTGCGGCGCCGCCGGTCGATCTCGACCAGGACGGCCGATTCGACCTACTGGGGAAGTGCTCGGTCTACTGGAACGTAGGCGAGATGCGCTTCGAGGAGGCTCACGTCGGCCCCCTCCCGGCATCCGACCGCTGCCAGCTTCCGCTCCTCACCGTGGGCGACTGGAACAGCGACGGTCTTCCGGACCTCGCGTTCGTCATCGCGACCTTGCAGTTCTGGCGCAACGTCGGTGCGCGGAGCTTCGAGTTCTCGACCGAGCTCGATCTGGGCCGAAGTCCACACCAGAGGCACCGTGTCGAGGGCCTGTACCCGGCCGACTTCGACGGCGACGGGGATGTCGATCTCGCGATGGCTCGTGGGCCAGAGCACGTCCGCTTCGGCGACGAAGAGCGACAACTGGCCCGCGAGTTCGGCAGCGTGACCATCCTGCGAAACGACGGGGCCGGGAACTTCAGTGCGTCGTATCACCGCCAGCTTTCCAACCACGGGCCGAACCTCGAGCCTGTCGATCTCGACCGAGACGGCGACCTCGACCTGCTCGTGACCGGCGGCCTCGAAGGCAGCACGGCGACGGTACAAGTGCTCTTCAACTCCGGCCAGGGGACCTTCGAGGAGAGCCGGAGCTACCTGGCGGACGGACTGACTCACAGGGTAGTCCCGGCGGACTTCGACGGTGACGACCGGCTCGACCTCGCGGTCACCTACCAGAACTTCCCGCGCATCTCGGTGCTCCTCAACGACGCTCCTCGACAGGGCCACGACGCGAGTGAACGCGATTGCGGGCAACCCGTGTTTCGGCGCGGCGTGCTGACCGGACGGACTGCCGTCACCGGGGCAGACGTGCGGATCATCCTCTACTGGCTCTTCGGCGGCCTCCGACCGCCCCCTTGCCAGAAGGCGGCCGACGTCAATGACGATGGTCGGGTGGATGTCACCGACGCGATCCATCTCCTCATGTACCGCTTCCTCCGAATCGGTGCGGAGCCCGCAGCGCCGTTCCCTCTCTGCGGCATCGACTCGACCCCGGACGACCTGAGCTGCGAGGAGCCGCTCGCTTGTCCTTGAGCGACCCTCGAGCGCGCGTCAGCGCCGTCCTCTCTCGCGTGTGCGGCTCTTCTCGCGTGCTCGCGCGCCGAGCTCCTCGGTGTGCTCCGCTCGATGCGGAGCCTGTCACGTGTCTCGCGCAGGCCTGATTCTCCCGAACGCCGACCACCTGACGATCGGGAAGCGTCATTCCCCGCCGACGGCGGACGCAGCAGCGCGGATCGCGTCGAGCTCCTCGAGCACTCGCGAAGCGTGAGCCGCCGGGCGATCGGCGCCTTCTTTCGCGACGCGTTCCAGCTCGGGCCGCGCCGCCTCCGCGGCGTCTCCGATGCGCGATAGCGCTACCGCAGCCGCCGATCGGACTCTCGGTCGCGGGTCGCACAGCGCGCGGGCGAGCGCTCGCGAGGCGTCGGCGGCGCCCAGGCCACGAAGGCGGCCAAGGGCGGCGGCGGCGTGGGCGCTCAGCGCTGCGTCCTGTGCGGTCAGGGCGTCGATCAGCGGACGGGCTGCCTCGCCGCTGTTCGGGTCGAGGCATCGAGTGAGAGCGAGTGCGGCAGCTCGGCGCACGTCGATTTCCGGATCGTCGAGAAGCCGCAGGAGGTCCTCGGACCACTGCTCCTTGCGATAGAGTGCCAGCGCCGTTCTCTCGCGCACGATCGGATCGCGGAACTTCAGGAGCCCGCGCAGCAGCGGCCGATCGTCGGGATCGGAGGTCACATGGTCGAGGACGCTGGCCGTCCGCGCTGCCGCATGCACGATTCGGTCGCGCGAGGTCACCTCCTCGAGGGCGTCGAAGCGGCGAGTCAATAGCAGCACGGCGACGCGTCTCTTCTGTGGGTCGTCGGATTCGAGCTCCGCGAGCAGGTGGGGGAGCAGCCTGGGGCGAGTCGCCTCGCGGAGATCGGGATCAGCGCAATGAGCGAGCGCCAGCGCCGCGGCCCGTCGCACCGCGGGCTCCGCGTCGTCGAGGAGAGGCTGTAGATCGACGGCGATGTCACTGGCCTTCCGCCCACGGCGGCGGATGGCCGTCGCCGCCCTCTCTCGCGTGCGCGGGTCCGGGCTCTTCGTGAGCTCGCGCAGCACAGGGCGCCCGAAGCCATGGGCGGCGAGATCGTCGAGTGCCCTCGGCGTGCGTCCTGCCGCACGCACCAACGGCTCGCGCCACGGTGGGTGTGAGGAGCCGTCGAATCGCTGCAAGAGGACGAGAATCGCGACGCGGCGCTCGTTCTCGCTGCCGGACTCGAGCTCCTCGAGGAGGCGTGGAAGGGCGGCCCGGCCGAGCCGCACGATGAGCGCGTTGCTATCGGGCCGTGTCTTGCCCTCATCGTGAACGCCCTCCGTGAGCCTGTCGTCCAACGTCGATCTGCGGACGATGGCGACCTCGAGCCATGGCCGATTCGCCAGCAAGAGCGGTGCGCTGACCGGGAGCTCGTCGAAGATTGCGAACAGGCTGCTCAACGAGGCCTCGGACTGCCGTTCGCTTTCGCCGGGGGCGAGCCCGAAGATGGCTCGAAACTGCGCCGGCGGGATACCGCGGGCGTCGTGGCTCCAGAGCTCGACGTAGGTCTGCCGATTCAGCTCGATTCCGCTGCGCGACAGTCGGACCGACGCCCGGCCGTTCGAGTCGGTCGTACGGTAGATCGCAGCGTCGAGGAGGTCGACGGCACCGAAACGGTCGATCGGGTTTTCCGGTGTTCCGACGGTAGCCGTTCCCCAAATCGGGGCGTTGTCACCGAGCAAGTTTGTTCCGAAACGCGCGCACGTCCGTTCGATCAGCAGCTCCAGGAAAGCCGCTCGCCCCGCGTGCGAGCTCGCCCACCGTCGAATGGCCGCGTGCTGGACGCTGCCGGGCTGCTCGCTGACGTACCGGTCGATGCGCGTCGGATCCTGGTGGAGTTGCCAAACGTGATACTCCACCGCGAGGTCGCGCCAGAAGACCATCGCGAGCGTCGCGACTGCGAGGAGCCCGCACCCGGCGATCACGGCGACCCGGCGGCCTCTTGACGTTGGACTCGTCACTCGCACACCCCTCTTCGGACGTCGAACATCGAAAGCTCGGACCCGCGCTGGCCACCTGCCAAGGTGTTCACGCCAGCACCCTCCTCGAAGTCGCAAAGAAGATCAACGGGAACCGCTGCGTGATCGCCGATCGGCCGAGCCCGGCGTCTTGACACAGCATACTCTGTGTGGCAAAGTAAGTGTCCCCCCTGCGATCGGAACTCGAAGTGACAGAGAAACCCGGAGGGTGCCGATGCGCCGCTTCCGCCTCCACTCGTTGCCGATCTGCTGGCTCGTCCTTCTCGCGCTTGCCGACTGGCTGTTCTACGCACGTCCGCTGGGCTGGGCGCTCGGCGCGTACCTCGTCGGGCTCGTCGCCGTGCTGCTCCTGCGCTGGCCGCGCGTCCTGCGCGAGGGCGCCGTGTGCTGGCTCGGTCTCGCGCTCGTCGGGCTCGCCGTGTCGTTCGCCTACCAGCCGGGTCCGCTGTCGTTCGCGGTAGCAGCGGTCCTCCTCGCGACGCTCGCGATGAGCGGCCGTGAGACCTGGCTTCTCGGCGGCTGGCGCAGCCTCCGGCGGCAGTGCGGTTTCGCGCTGTACGGCTGGGCACAGTGGATCGTCGACCTCTTGGGCATGCGCCGCGTCCTTCTGCGACGCGGCCGGCGCGTCGAGCGCTCGTCTTTCGTCGTCCTCGTCATCAAGACGTGGACGGTTCCCGTCCTGTTGACGCTCGTCTTCGTCGCGCTCTTCGCCGTCGCCAACCCGGTCATCTCGGGCTGGCTCGAGTCGCTCGAAGGGATCGACGAGTGGATCGGCGACCTCCTCAGCGGTGCTCGGATTCTGTTCTGGGCCCTCGTCGGCATGTGGCTGTGGGCTCTGCTGCGCGCACGCGCCATGGCGCGGCACGGTCGCGCGCCGCACCTCGTGAGCGCGAGAGCGACGACCGCGGGCCGCCGGACGAGGGACCGCATGGCCGGTGGGGCGGTCCCGGCGCCGACGATGGGCGAAACCTGGCTGTCGACGGCGACGATCGTCCGCTCCCTCATCCTCTTCAACGTCGTGTTCGCCGTGCAGACCGTCCTCGACGTGTCGTACCTGTTCGGCGGCGCGGAGTTGCCCGAGGGCATGACCTACGCGAGCTACGCCCACCGGGGCGCCTATCCGCTCGTCGCGACGGCGCTGCTGGCGGCGGTGTTCGTGCTGATCACGTTCCGGGCCGGCAGTGCGACCGAGTCGCTCGCCCGAGCGCGCCGCCTCGTGTACGCGTGGATCGCCCAGAACCTGTTCCTGACGTTCACCGCCGTCTGGCGGCTCGGGCTCTACATCGACGTGTACAGCCTGACGCGCCTTCGCGTCGCGGCCGGCATCTGGATGGTCCTGGTCGCCCTCGGACTCGTGTGGATCTGCCTGCGCATCTTGTTGCGACGCGAGAACCGCTGGCTCGTTCGCGTCAATTACCGCACGGCGGCCCTCATCCTGTGGGCCTGCTGCTTCGTCGACTTCGACGGCGGCATCGCGTCCTACAACGCCGCGCACTGCTACGAGATCACCGGACGCGGGCCGAACATCGACCTCGGGTATCTCTACGAGCTCGGCGAGGCGTCGATCCCCGCGCTCGTCGCGCTCTCGGAGCAGCTCGCCGACACCGACGTCGGCACCGGCGCGGCCGACCGCGCCGCTCGGCTGCGGGAGAAGGTCGGCGCTCGGCTCGAGGACTGGCGCGGCTGGACGTGGCTGCGATCCCGCGTCGCGGCGGTGGCCGACGCGAGTCCCGCGGTGTCGACGGTGCCGAAGGTGCCGAAGGTGCCGACCGTGCCGACGGCACCAGCGATGCCAGCGGGTCCGTGAACACCGTGGAGCGCCGCGGCGGTTGCGGTACGATGTGCGGCTGACCCTGCCCACGGAGTACAGGAGACCACCGATGCGAACGAGCCTGCGCGGCGCTCTCACGTCGATCGCAATCGCAATCGCGGCGACCGGCGCCCTTGCGGACGACACCGACGGACGGCGCGACGACCCGAAGGCGAAAAAGCTGCCGACGCCGCTACCGCAGGCCCACGCGCACAACGACTACGAGCATCGTCGTCCGCTCCTCGACGCGCTCGATCACGGCTTCTCGAGCGTCGAGGCCGACATCTTCCTCGTCAAAGGCAAGCTGCTCGTCGCCCACGACTTCATCCGTCTGCGCCCCGAGCGCACCCTCGAGAAGCTCTACCTCGACCCGCTCCTCGCCCGCGTGCGCCGCCACGGCGGTGGCGTGTATCCGTCGCAGAAACGGGCTGGCGACCGCGGCGCGAAACCTGCCGAGTTCACATTGCTGATCGACATCAAGGACAACGGCGAGAAGACCTACGCCGCGCTCCACGCCCTGCTGGCCTCGAAGTACGCCGAGATGCTGACGACCGTCCGCGACGGCAAGGTCCAGAAGAAGGCGGTGACGATCGTCATCAGCGGCAACCGACCGCGACGGCTGATCGCGGGGCAGAAGGTGCGCTACGCCGGCGTCGACGGTCGTCTCTCCGATCTCGACTCGAAGGAGCCCGCGCACCTCTTGCCGCTGATCAGCGATCGCTGGTCGAGCCACTTCAAGTGGCGCGGCAACGGAGAGATTCCCGCCGTCGAGCTCGCAAAGCTGCGCGACGTCGTCCGCAAATCGCACGGCAAGGGACGTCGCGTGCGCTTCTGGGCGACCCCCGAGAAGATCGCCGTCTGGGCCGTGTTGCGCGATAACGGGGTCGACCTGATCAACACGGACGACCTCGCCGGACTCGAGAAGTTCCTGCGCTCGGGCGTGCGGAGATTCTGAGCTGAAGGGAACCCGAGGAGCCTGAAGAGCCCCACATGTCCGTTCTCGACATCAAGCCGAAGTCCGACTGTCGCTGGGACGCTGCCGCTCTCGGCGAGGTCATGATCCGCCTCGATCCGGGTGACGGCCGCGTGCACACCACGCGTCAGTTCACCGCGTGGGAAGGCGGCGGCGAGTACAACGTCATCCGCGGCCTGCGCCGCTGTTTCGGTCTCGATACGACCGTCGTCACCGCGATCGTCGACAACCCCGTCGGGCGATTGCTCGAGGACCTGATCCTCCAGGGCGGCGTCGACATGCGCCACGCGAAGTGGGTGCCGTTCGACGGGCTCGGTCGCGCGGCGCGCAACGGGCTCAACTTTACCGAGAGAGGCTTCGGTGTCCGCGGCGCTGTCGGCTGCTCCGACCGCGGGCACACCGCCGTCAGCCAGCTCGCGCCCGGCGACATCGACTGGGACGCGTTGTTCGCCCGCGACGGCGTGCGGTGGCTCCACTGCGGCGGAATCTTCGCCGCGCTCGGCCCGCACACGCCGGAGGTCGCGATCGAGGCGATGGAGTGCGCGAGGGCCAACGGCACGATCGTCAGCTACGACCTGAACTACCGCGCGAGCCTGTGGGAGAGCTACGGCGGCGAGAAGCGGGCCCGCGAGGTCAATCGGCGTATCGCCGAGCTCGTCGACGTGATGATCGGCAACGAGGAGGACTTCACCGCGGCGCTCGGCTTCGAGGTCGAAGGCACCGACGAGCACCTGACGAACCTCGACCCGGCGAACTTCGGACGGATGATCGAGGCGGCCGTCGCGGAGTTCCCGAACTTCAAGGTCGTCGCGACGACGCTGCGCGGCGTCAAGACCGCGGGCGTCAACGATTGGGGCGCGGTCGTGTGGGCCGACGGCGAGTTCTGCGAGGCTGCGCAGCGTCCGGATCTCGAGATCTACGATCGCGTCGGTGGGGGAGACTCGTTCGCGTCCGGGCTCGCCTACGGCTTCCTCAGCGGCAAGAATCCGCAGGAGGCCGTCGAGTACGGCGCCGCGCACGGAGCGCTCGCGATGACGACGCCGGGGGATACGACGATGGCGCGCCTCGCAGAGGTCGAGAAGCTCGTCGGTGGCGGCGGAACGCGGGTGGATCGATGAGGGCGCGCGGGCTCACGGTCATCGCGATCGTCCTCGTCACCTCCGTCGCGTCAGCGGACGACGGCGCGCCGACATTCCGCTTCGCGTCGCGCGAGGACGGCGCGCGGATCCTGCGACGGCGCGACGAGTTCATCCGCGCGCTGGGCCCGTTCGATCGCGCCGCGCGGATGCACACCGCGCGTGCGGTCGGCGAAAAGAAGTTCCTCGCGTACATCGCCGGCGAAGTCCGCGAGTGGGACGCGGCAAGGCGGGACGTTGTGACCGCGGCGCTCGATCGCGTCCGCAAGAGCCTCGAGGGACGATCGCTGCCGTTGCCGGCGACCATCGACCTCGTCTTGACGACCGGCGCCGAGGAGGGCCGCGCGGCGTACACGCGCGGAAGCGCGATCGTGTTGCCTGCCACGGTCTTGCCCGTCGGCGGGTCGAAGCGAGCCGCTGTGCGCCTCGAGCGTCTGCTCATCCACGAGCTCTTCCACATCCTGAGTCGCCACGCGCCCCGGTTGCGCCGCGACCTCTACGCGATCATCGGCTTCGAGCCTTGCGGCGATGTCGAGCTGCCCGCGCGGCTGAAGCCACTGCGGCTGACGAATCCGGACGCGCCGCACATGCGTCACCGCGTGCGTGTGGAGCACGACGGAGAGACTCTCGATCTCGTGCCCGTCCTCTACTCCTCGAGCGCAACGTACGATGAGAAGAGGGGCGGCGAGTTCTTCCGCTATCTGGTCTTTCGTTTGATGGTCGTCGAGAAGCACGCCGGCGCGGGCGGCCGCGATGTCTGGAAGGCAGCCGTCGACGACGACGGCGAGCCGCGGCTCCTGGAGCCCCGTCGCGTCCCGGGGTATCACGCGAAGATCGGTAGGAACACGGGGTACATCGTGCACCCGGAGGAAGTGCTGGCGGACTGCTTCGGCCTCCTAGTTACGGGCGCGACGAACGTGCCGACTCCGAGGATACTGAAATCGATGGATGAGGTCCTCCGCGCGTCGGTACACTCCGACGGAGGAGCACCGGAAAAAGGAACCTAGAGGAATATCATGTCCGAGAATACGCCGAAGACGTCGAGCACGAGCCGCCGCAATTGGTTGAAGACGGGAGTCGCCGCGTCGGCCGCGACGTTCCTCGGAGCGCCCGCGATCCTCACACCGTCGAGCGCGCGAGCTGCCGACGTCTACAAGGCGAAGAAGGGGAACATCAACCAGTCCCTGGTGCACTGGTGCTACGCGCCGCACATGAGCGTCGAGGCGATGGCGCGACTGGCCGTGCGTCTCGGCTGCAAGTCGATCGAGCTCGCCGCGCCGAAGCACTGGCCCGTCCTCAAGAAGCACGGCCTCGTCTGCGCGATCTCCGGTAGCCACGGCTTCGCGAAGGGCTTCGCGCACAAGGAGGAGCATGCGGAGTGCATCGAGTCGCTGCGCAAGAGCATCGACCTGACCGCCGACGCGGGCTTCCCCAACGTGATCACGTTCTCCGGCATGCGCCGCGGCCTGGCGATCGACGAGTGTCAGAAGAACATGGTCGCGGGCCTGAAGAAGATCGTCGGCTACGCGGAGAAGAAGAAGGTCGACATCTGCCTCGAGATGCTCAACTCGAAGGTCGACGAGAGCATGAAGGGGCACCCCGACTACATGTGCGACAAGATCGAGTACGCCGTCGAGGTGTGCGAGAAGGTCGGCTCCGAGCGGATGAAGATCCTGTTCGACGTCTACCACGTGCAGATCATGCAGGGCGACGTGATCCGGCGCATCCAGCAGTACCACCAGTACGTGTCGCACTACCACACGGCCGGCAACCCGGGTCGGGGCGAGCTGGACAACGCGCAGGAGATCAACTACCCGGGGATCATGAAGGCGATCGCCGCGACCGGATACAAGGGTCACGTCGGCCAGGAGTTCATCCCGACGCGGGATGCGACGCAAGGCCTGTCGGAGGCGGTGAAGCTCTGCGACGTCTGATGTCCGACGCCTGACACGCGGATTCTCCGGGGGCCGGCGCGCTCGACGTCCGGCCCCGCGCAGGATTCGCGTGACTCGCTACCCGAGTCCCGTCAGGACGTCCTCGAGGTCGACCTCGTCCGACTCGAACACCGTGCGGAAGTCGATCAGCACGCGGTCGTCCCGGATGCGGCCGATCACCGTCGGCGTCGAGTCGCGCAAGCGGGCCGCGAGCTCCTCGGCGGACAACTCCGAGTGCGCGACCGCGAGCGCGCGGCTCGGGATCTCCTGATCGGGGAGCGCGCCGCTGCCCGCCTGTGAGCTGGTCTCGACGCACTCGAGGCTCAGCGGGCCGATGCGCGGGCCGATGCGGTCGATGAAGGAGCCGACGCGTCGCTCGATATCCGCGGCGGGGCACGAGAGGAGGTGGAGCGTCGGAAGGCGTTCCGCGAGGCGGGCCGGGTCGCGGTAGAGCCGCAGCGTGGCCTCGAGCAGGGTCAGAGCGACCTTGTCCACCCGCACCGCGCGGAAGATCGGGTGCGCCCGCACGCGCGCGACGGCCTCCTGCGTGCCGACGATCACGCCGGCCTGCGGACCTCCGAGCAGCTTGTCGCCGCTGAAGCAGACGAGGTCGGCGCCGTCGCGCACCGAGTCGGCGACCAGCGGTTCGGGCTCGAAGCCGTGCGGCGTCAGGTCGACGAAGCAGCCGGAGCCGAGATCGCTGACGACCGGCACGCCGCGCTGGCGGCCGAGCGCCACGAGTTCCGCGAGCGGCGTGTGGTGCGCGAAGCCGCGGATCGCGTAGTTCGACGTGTGGACCTGCAGCAGAAGGCCCGTTTCCGGGGTGATCGCTCGCTCGTAGTCGGTGATGTACGTGCGGTTCGTCGTGCCGACCTCGACGAGGCGCGCGCCGCTCTCGGCCAGGATATCCGGCACGCGGAACGAGCCGCCGATCTCGACGAGCTGACCGCGCGAGATCACCACCTCGCGCCCCCGCGCCAGCGCCGCGAGGATCAGCAGCGTCGCGGCGGCGTTGTTGTTGACGACGGTGGCCGACTCCGCGCCGCTGAGCTCGCACAAGAGCTCGCGCAGCGCCGTCTCGCGTTCGTTGCGCTCGCCGCTCGCCGCGTCGACCTCGACCAACGAGTAGCCTCCGAGCCCGACGTCGAACGCGCGCCGCGCGTCCGCTGCCAGCACGGCGCGGCCGAGCCCGGTGTGCAGCACGATGCCGGTCCCGTTGATCACACGGCGGTAGCCGGACAGCTCGCGAGCCTCGAGCGTGAGCCTCACGCGTGCGAGGACCTCGCCCCGCTCGACGAGCGTTTCGGGGACCTCGTCGGACGTCGCGCAAGCCACGACGATCTCGCGGCGCAGCGCGTCGACCGCGTCGCGAACGGCGTCGGCCACCTCGGTACGCGACCGCGAGGCGGCGAGCTCCTCGATCTCCGGCCAGCGGAGGATCTTCTCGATCTGGGGTAGGCGGCGCAGAAGCTCGGCGGACATCGTTCGAGCAGTATAGCGCATCAACGGGCCCCTAAGTCCCGATGATTCCAGGGACTACACGCTCAGGGTCGGGTTTTTTGCGGTTGACACGGCGAAATCGGCGTCCCTATACTGCCGCCACGTGTGAGTGATACCGGAAATCCGTTCACGGAAGGAGTGGAGATTCATGAATAAGGCTGACCTGATCGAAGCCGTCGCCGCCGAGCTCGACCAGCCCAAGGCCGCCGCCGAACGCGCGGTCAACAGCGTGCTCGACTGCATCAAGGCGGGCGTGAAGGAAGCCGGCACCGTGCAGCTCATCGGCTTCGGTACGTTCGAGATCAAGCATCGCAAGGCGCGCGAGGGTCGCAACCCGCAGACCGGCGCGACGATGCAGATCCCGGCGTCGAAGTCCGTCGGCTTCAAGCCCGGCAAGCAGTTCAAGGAATCGCTGTAGTCGTTGTACCGCTCGGCGCGGAGCCGGCCGCTCGGCGTGGAGCCGGGCCGGCGGTTCCGCTCGATGGCTTGAATTCGCCTCGCTGGCGGCGTCACATCAGCGACTGGGGGTCGACGTCGATCGCGCCGTCGACCGCGCCCCGTCGCTTCAGATCGTCCGCGACGCCGCGGACGACGCGTCGCAACGCGTTCCCATGGCGTGACTTCAAGAGGATCTGGGCGCGGTAGCGACCCTGGAGTCGCGCGATCGGCGCCGCACACGGCCCGAGGACCTGCACGCCGTCTCCGCCGAGCCGGGCCGCGAGGATCCCGACAGAGCCGCCCGTTTCGTCAGCCGGAGCGAGGGCTCGGGCCGCCTCGTTCAGCCGCGCGCCGAGCCGCTGTCCCATCGCGCGCACCTTCTTCTCGTCCGTGCCGCTGAGCTGGACCTTCACCAGGCGGCCGAACGGCGGATACCCCAGCGCCCGCCGGTTCTCGAGCTCGGTCGCGCAGAACGCCGGCCAATCGCCATCCGCCGCGCGGGCGATCGCGTAGTGTTCGGGCGCGAACGTCTGCACCATGACGCGGCCCCGCCGCGCGCCGCGGCCCGCGCGTCCGGACACCTGCGTGATCAACTGGTACGTCCGCTCCGCCGCGCGGAAGTCCGGGAAGTGGAGGCCGGTGTCGGCGGACAGCACGCCGACGAGGCTGACCTTGGGGAAGTCGTGTCCCTTCGCGACCATCTGCGTACCGACGAGGATATCGTGCTCGCCGCGCGCGAAGCCGGACAGTGCCTCGCGCAGCGATCGGTGCGTCGTGATCGCGTCGCGATCGAGGCGCAGCACCCGGGCTTGGGGGTAGCGGCGCCCGAGCTCCGCGACGACCTTCTCCGTCCCGACTCCGCTGCGGCGAATGCGCGGTGAGTTGCAGTCCGGGCAATCGGTCGGCGCCGGTCGCGCGCGCCCGCAGTAGTGGCAGCGCACGACGCCGACACCGCGGTGGAGTGTCATGCTGACGTCGCACTCCTCGCACCGCTCGACGTAGCCACACTGCGGGCAGTGGACGTAGGTCGAGAAGCCACGGCGATTCAGGAAGAGCAAGGTCTGCTCGCCGTCCGCAAGTTGGCGCCGGATCTGGTAGTCGAGCTTCGGGCTGACGAGGCCCGAGCCGTCGGGCTTGTAGAAGTTCTGATCGAGAGGAATCAGGTGGACGCTCGGGAGATCGTGGGGCGTCGCGCGGCGCGGCAGCTCGATCAGTCGGTACTTGCCGGACTGCGCGTTGTGCCACGATTCGAGCGACGGCGTGGCGGAACCGAGCACGATCGGCACGCCGAGCATCGACGCGCGCTTCACCGCGATATCACGCGCGTGGTAGCGCGGCGACGACTCCTGCTTGTAGCTCGGCTCGTGCTCCTCGTCGACGACGATGAGGCGCAGATCGGGGATCGGCGCGAAGATCGCCGAGCGCGCGCCGATCACGAGCCGCGCTTCGCCGGCCTGGATGTCGCGCCATTGGCCGGTGCGCTCGTTCGGGCTCAGCATGCTGTGGAGCACGGCGACCGGCGTGTCCGGCAGCGCCTCGCGGAAGCGCAGCACGGTCTGTGGCGTCAGCGCGATCTCGGGCAGCAGCACGAGACCGCGGCCGCCCGCAGCGAGCACCTCGCGCAGCGCGCGGATGTAGACCTCGGTCTTGCCGCTCCCGGTGATGCCGCGCAGCAGGACGGCCGCGAAGCCGTCGGCCGCGATCAGTTCGTGGATCGCGTCGACCGCGGTCTGCTGATCGGCGTTCAGCACGGGCTCCTCGCGGCCGGGCGGGTCGTCGCCGTCCGTCGCGTACGGGTCGCGGCGGTCGGCGACCGACTCCTCGCAGAGCCAGCCGGCCTCGATCAGGCGCGCGAGGGTCGCGCCGGTCGTCGCGGCCTGGCGCAGGAGCTCGCCTCGGTCGCAGCGCGGCGGTTCGCCGCCGTGCGTCGCGAGGGCTCGCAGCACTCGGGCCTGTGCCGCCGCCCTGGACTCGCGGCGCTCGGCTTCCGTTTCCATCTCGGCCCGCGACGCGACCGCGACGATCTCGCGGCGTCGCCGCTCGGTCTTGCCGGAGCGGATCGCGGGCGGCAGCGCGGCCTCGAGCACCTCCCCCCAACCGAGCTGGTAGTACGACGCGATCCAACGCGTCAGCTCGAGCAAGTGCTCGTCGAAGCGACAGTCCGGATGCAGCAGCTCGCGGATCGGCTTGAGCTTCGCGTGCTCGCTCTCGTCGGGGAAGTCGACGCAGACTCCCGTCGTCGTGCGCGGGCCGAACGGGATCAGCACGCGATGTCCGCGCTCGATCTGCGCCTGCAGCTCATCGGGCACGCTGTAGTGGAACGACTTCGACAACGGGACGTTGACGGCGACTTCGGCGATGCGGCGCACCATCGCGTCAGTCTCCGCGCGCCGTGCCGCCGATGACCTCGGCGTAGAAGTCCTCGTACTGGCCGACGACGCGCTCGAGCGGGAAGCGGGCCAGCGCCGACTCGCGCGCTGCCTTCCCCATCGCGCGGCGACGCTCGTCGTCCCTGACGAGCTGATACGCCATGTGCGCCATGCACTGCGGGTCGCCGACGTCGCACAGGAGCCCCGTGACGCCGTGCTCGACCACTTCCGGCAGCCCGCCGGCCCGGCTCGCGATCACCGGGACGCCGCACGCCATCGCCTCGAGGGCGGCGAGGCCGAAGCTCTCGTACTCGCTCGGCAGGATGAAGAGATCGAGCTGGGCGAGGATCTCGGCGACGTTGTCGATCGCGCCGAGGAACGTCACGTGCTCCGAGATGCCGAGCTCCGCGGCGAGGTTGCGGGCCGGCTCGAGGTCGACGCCGTCGCCGATCATCAGCAGATGCGCCGGCATGCTGCGGTGGAGGATGTGAACGGCGCGGATCACGTCGCAGACGCGCTTGACCGGGCGGAAGTTCGACAGGTGCCCGATCAGCACGCCGCGCGGGCACACATGGTGGCAGCGCTTCTCCTCGGAGCGCAGCGCTGGCGTGAACACGTCGCCGTCGATGAAGTTCGGTATGACCCGCACGGGGCGTTGCGGCTCGAAGCGCTGGCGCGTTTCGTCGGCGAGGTAATCGCTGACCGCCGTGATGCCGTCGGAGCGGTCCAGGCTGAACCGCGTGATGTCGTGGAACGACGCGTCCAGCCCGACGAGCGTGATGTCCGTGCCGTGCAGCGTCGTCACGGTGCGTGGGCGGTTCTTCTCGCCGAGCATCTCGCCGCAGAGGTACGACGCGATCGCGTGGGGGATCGCGTAGTGGACGTGGATCAGGTCGAGCGGTGTCTTGCGGTGGACGTCCTGTAGCTTCGTCGCGAGCGCGAGGGTGTACGGCGGGTACTTGAACAACGGGTACGAGGTCACCTCGACCTCGTGGAAGAACGTGTTCGGATGGCTGTCCGGCACGCGAAACGGCAGCGAGTGGCTGAAGAAGTGCACCTGGTGTCCGCGCGCGGCCAGGGCGAGGCCGAGCTCGGACGCGACGATGCCGCTGCCTCCGTAGGTCGAGTGGCAGACGATGCCGAGGTTCAGTGGCCGAGTTTCAGAGATCATCGCGCTCTCGAGCGTCGTTGCCGCCGATCGGGAACTCCCACGGCATCTTCTCGAACTGCTGGACCGGATCGTCGACCGGCAGCGGCGTCGGGCTCGTGAAGCCCTCGCCGAACTGCGCTCCGATCAGGAAGCCGAACCGACGCAGGCCTCCCTCGACCCACTCCATGAACTCCGGATGCGAGATACGGGTCTTCGGCGCATCGGGGCTGGCGTCGTCCTGGTAGAACTGCGACCGGAAGCAAGCGACGGCGCGGCGGCGGGTCTCCATGACGGGCGACACGTCGACGACGAGGTCGGGAACCGTCGATCGGCTCGTGATCGCGTTGAGCACGGCATGCGGTCGCCACGCCGGCAGCCCCGGGTTGTACTTCTCGACGCCGGCGAGGTAGACGCTGCGCGCGACGATCTCGCCGGCCGCGCAGTGATCGGGGTGATGGTCCTCGCGTGGCATCGCCATGACGACGCGCGGTCTCATCGCGCGCAGCAGCTCGACGACGCGAGCGCGCTCGTCGTCGCCGTCGCGCAGGCCGCCGTCCGGGAAGCCGAGGTTGATGCGACACGCGAGGCCGAGCTCGCGCGCCGCCGCCGCGGCCTCGCTGGCGCGGATCTCGGGTGTGCCACGGGATCCGAGCTCGCCGCGGGTGAAGTCGACGACTCCGACGCGGTGCCCGCGCGCCGCCGTGAGCGCCAGCGTGCCGCCGCAGATCAGCTCGGCGTCGTCCGGGTGGGCCATGAACGCGACGAGGTCGCATTCGACGGGTGCGTCGTGCACGGGAACTGTCATGGCATCAGACTAGATCCGGTCACGCAGCGCCGGTCAATGCTCCTCGATCAGCACGAGCCGATGCTCGAGCGCGGTCGGGTCGGTTTCGATCGTGGCGATCAGGTCGTCGAGCCAGTCGGTGCCGTACCGGCCGACGAGCTCGAGCCAGCCGCGGCGTCGCTCCTGGAGCTCTCCATCCGGAAACGCCTCGCGCCACACGCGTTCGGCTGCGGGCCACAGGTCGTCGCGTTCCCGCGCGTGCGCTTTCGAGGCTCGAGCGGCGAGCTTCTCGAGCGCTGCGTCGATACCGCCGATCGCGCGTTCGAGACCGCGCTGCGCGGCGGGGAGCTCGGCGCAGAGGGCATCGGCCGTGCGGCGGAACGCGCTTCGCACGTCGTCGAGATCGCGCAACGCCGCCGACGGGGTCGCGGGGGGCAGCAGATCCGTCGCCTCTCGGGCTCGGGAGAAGCTCTCGAGGTCGAGACCGAGCCGCCGCCAGGCGCGCGTGGCGCGACCGCCGAGAATCGTCGCCTGGAAGCGCAGCGCGATCGCGGGACGGCGTACGGCGAGCCAATCGGCCAGCGCATCGAGCTGCGCGAAGTAGCCGACTTCGGCCGCGCCGCCGATCGTCGCGACGCAGGGCAGCAGGCTCTGCTGGATCAGCGGTCGCAGCAGAGCGCCGCTGGAGAACCGCTGCGGCTCGCGATCGAGCTCGTCGAGAAGCTTCGCGCGCTCGATCGTCGGCCCGCCGCCGTCGACGCGGAGGTCGCCGCTTTCCGTCGGCGACAGGTGGTGACGGCGTCCGTCGTCGTCGAGACGGAAGAGGGGCAGTCGCGCTCGCACGAACGGATCGAGGCCGCTCGCGGCGACCTCGGCAGCGCCGCGCTGGACGGCGCCGAGGGCCGCACCGGGCGACTCGATCACGCGACGAAAAAGCGGCCGTGCGAGGGGGCGCAGCTGCTCCGGATCGATGACGACCAGGCCGCGGTCGCCGAGCAGCGTCGCGAGCATCGCGGCGAAGCCGCCGGCGACGCTACGCTCGCGATAAGCGTCGACGAGCGCGACCGCATCGTCCCCGCACTGCAGCGAGGCGAAGTGTTCCGAAGCGGCGTCGAGTACCGCGACGGTCGCCGGATCGACATCGCGGGAACTCAGCGGCCGGCGGTCGTCCGGGTGGGGGAGCGAGAACGCGACGGCATCGTCGGACGCCCCGCCGCCGGAGGCGGCCCCGAAGCGGGCCGTGCGCACCTCGTCGATATCGTGGTCCTCGCCGGCGACCCAGAAGCCCGGAATGCAACGCGTTCCGTGATGCGTCTCGATCCAGCGGGCGGTCGCGATGGCGGACAGCGCCTTCAGCAGCGTGTAGATCGGACCGCCGAGGAATCCCGGCTGCTGTCCGGTGACGATGCAGGTCGTCGCGTCGTCACCGAGAGCGCTGAGAGCTCGCTCGGCCGCTGTCGTGAGAGGCAGGCGCCAATTCGTGTAGGTCGCTCGGAACGCGTCGACGAGCTCGGCTCGCGACGTCCCGAGGTCCGACGGGATCGCGGCCTGGCGGTCGAGACCTGGCGCGTCGATCGCGAGCTCCGGATGCGCCAGCAGGAACCACGCGTCGTCCGTCGGCGGACCGCTCGTCGTCGCAGCGGACGGATGTGGCCCGCGTCGCCTGTATCGCTGGCGATTCTCGAACCAGGAGCGCGGCAGGGGCTGGACGACGGCGCGTGAGGGCATGCCGGAGGAGAGGGGACCCGGGACCGTGAGGTTCAGAGGACCGCGACGAGTCGCGACGGTCGGCGACCCGGCGGCGAAGGTGGAGAGTATACCTCGCGTGCCGCGGCGTGCCACGATCGCGCTGCAGCAGGAGTCATCCACCGCGCCGCCGTCGGCCAACGGGATGCTACGCCCGCGTGCCGACGTACGCGAGCCGCGGTGAGTCGCTCGCGACCGGGGCGCCGCTCAGGTCGCCGTAGACGTCGTCGACCTCGAGTCCCGCAGCGCTCAGGAGTCGCCGGAACTCGTCTTCCCGCCACACGCGCACCGACTCGACGTACTCCTTGCGCGTGCCATCGCGCGTGTCGCGCAATCGGATTCGCTTCTCGACGCGGCGGCGTTCCGCGTCGAACCAGCGCTCCTCGATGACGGCGAACGGTCCGGCCGTGCGCTCGGTGCGCGGGACGAGAGCCGCGACGACCGCGTCGGGGTTCATCAGGTCGATGAGGAAACGCCCGCCGCGTCGCAGCACGCGGGCGATCTCACGCGCCGCCGCGGCGTTCTCGTCGTCGCGGTCGAAGTAGCCGAAGCTCGTGAAGAAGTTCGCCACGACGTCGAAGCCGTCCGTCGCGCCCGCATCGGCGAATGGCAGGTGGCGCATGTCCGCGCAGACCAGTGCGGTGCCGCGATCGCGCGGCGCCTGGCGCAGGAGCGCCGCGGACAGATCGAGTCCGACCGCGTCGATCTCGTGACCGCGGAAGGCCGCGAGATGGCGGCCGTAGCCGCAGCACAGGTCGAGGACCCGGTCGCTCGGCGCCATCGCGAGGCGCTCGACGACAAACGCGACCTCGGCGTCGGCCTGCTCCTGCGTGCGGCCGTGATACAGGACGCGGTAGTCCTCGTTGAAGTGCTCGCGGAACCACGCGGGCGACGGGGCAGATCGCGGCGACATGGCGGGATTGTAGCAGGGACGGCCGCGGGCGCCAGGGGGCCGGTGGGTGGCCTCCTGGAAGGCCGCGACCCCGTCTCCCCGCCGGTCGGCTCCGACTCCGGCCGCGGTGAGCGGCGGAGTTGAGCCGCCAGACGAGCGACGTCCGGAGGCTTCGGAACGATCGCCGCCGGTCGGCTCCGACTCCGCGGGCATGGGCTGCCGGCGGGAGGGGCGCCCCAACGGCCGCGACCACCCCTCTCCCCGCCGGTCAGCCCATGCCATGGTTGACCCGCTGCGGCACATCCGTTACCAGTACGCGTTTCCGATCGCGCGGCAAACCTCGCCATGGCACTCTCGATCAACTACCCCGACAAGATCCTCGCCGGCCTGAACCAGTCCTACACGCTGACCAGCTCCAGCGGGGCTCCGAGCGGGGAGATCCGCGTCGACGGGGTCGCCGTCCCGCACCGCGTGATCCTGCTCGGCATTCCGAAAACCCACACCGGCGACGGGCCTCCGGAGGAGAAGTACAAGGTCTCCTTCCTGCTGCCGGCGGACTCCGTCGGCAAGAAGCTGGAGCTCGCGTTTGCGGCGGGTGACGGCCGCGTCGAGGAGTCGCAGGACATCCTCGCCGAGTGAGTCGGGCGTTGGAGGGCTCGGGTCAGCGGTTGCCGAGGTAGCCGCCGAGGTAGAACACCAGGCGCACCGAGTCGAACCACGCGTGCGCGATCTCGTCCCCCTCGTCCTTCGAGAACCCGGCTCGAAGCAGGCGCGTCGGGTCGGGTTTCGGGATGATCCGGCGCTGCTCCGAGTCGACGTCGATCAGGAAGAACGGCTCCCCGTTGTTCGGCGGCGTCGCGCCGGAGTGTTCGGGCACGTCGAAGAGTCCCGCGTCGTCCAGGCTCTCGAGGACGTCGGCCAGCTCCTCCGGCGTGACGAAGTAGATCGGCGTCTCGGACGAGACCTTGAAGCCCTTCTGCTTCATCCGTCCGATCTCCGCGCCGCCGGTACCGAGCGAGGGGGTCGCGTCGCCCGGCCCTCCGCTGCGCCAGCCGATCGCGCCGGTCTTGACCTCGACAGCGCTGGAAGCCGCGGCGGGATCGCCGATGGCGAAGATCAGCGTTTGCGACGCCAGCTTGCCGCGATTCATCGTCCCCCTCGGCGCCGGGTCGTGATAGACGACCATGCCTTCGGTGGGCGGCGTCCGGCAACCGCTCGCCGTGCCGAGCAGCGCGGTGAGCGCGATGGCGACGAGCCAGCCTCTGCAGCGTCCCGTCAATGTGCGAGCTGCAGCTTGATCACGTACTTCAGGAGCTCGTCCTGGTGCTCCTTGGCGATCTCCTCGAAGCGCAGGCCGAGGGCGCAGCGTTCGGCGCCCTTCTCGAAGGCTTCGACCCAGGACACCTGTGCGAGCACCTTGACCGGCTCCTCGATCGTCGGCACCAGCAGGTGGAGCCCGATGACGATCTCGTGCATCAGCAGCGCCGGGATCCAGCTGACCGTCGGCACCTTGCCGTACAGCATCATGCCGTTGGCGCTGATATCGGATGTGACGCCCTCGAAGATCGTCTCGCAGTCGAGCTCGAGGGTCCGGCTCAGGAACTTGTAGCGCACGGGGATCTCCGTCTGGATACGGACGAACTCCCGTTTCTCGGTCTCGTAGTGAAAGCTCATGAATCCTCTTCCGTGCGATCTTGCGAGGTCCGTAGGCGACGGACCCTTGAGATCGTCGGAAGAGCGCGCGAGTTTCTGAAGGCATGACTATTTTTCTCGGATCAACAGAGCCGAATTCAGCCCGAGCTCACGGCGCAGGTCCGTCGTGTCGGCGAGGAAGCGGCGGGCGTCCTGGACATACCCGGCCGTCGGTTTGAGGTCGGTGCGGTGTTCTAGCCAGTACTCGTTGAACAGGGCCATGTGAAGCTCGCGGAGGTACTTCGACAGCATCGATGCGAGCGCGACGCCGAGGACCTTCTCCTCGGACTCCTTCGTGAACGTGACGCGGAACTCGCCGGCGCTTCCGGCGGCCACATCGCCCGCGTCGGCCCGGCGGCGCCGCAGCAGCAGATACGACGACGTTTCCTCGCTCTGCTGCTCGATCCGGATGCCCTGCGGGCGAACGCCTTCGAAGAGCGGCCGCGAGTACTGGGTACGGCCTCCCTGTCGGTCGATCACGACGTGGACCGCTTCGTTCGCGTGCTGTCGCCACAAACGGCGCAGGAAGCCCGCCAGCGTTCGGAATGCGAGGGCCGACTTATTGTCACCAGCCGCGAGGCCCTCGTTCCACTCCAGCACCTCGACGGGGGCGGCGGCGGCACCGAGGAACTCGACGCCGCTCGACTCGAGCCGTTCGGCGACGCGCGCGCCGAGGCGTTGCACGACGCCCGGGTACGAGTCGCGCGGCAGCTTGACGTCGCGGTCGCGGTACCACGGGTACTGCTCGAGATACGCCTCGGCGCTGCCG
>CAYMRB010000056.1:0-31912 GCA_964392615.1 uncultured Planctomycetia bacterium
CTTCGTCGCGAATCAATACACGCAGTCCCTTGTCCAAGCAACCGGGTGCGCTACATCGACGACTTCCGCCAGTCGTTCTGGGACTGCTGGGTCCGCGATCCCTATCCCGTCCGGCCGACGGACGGCCTGATCGTCGACGCCGGCGCGAACATCGGCTGCTTCTCGATCTACGCCGCCGCGCGAGCGCCGGAGGCCAACATCGTGGCGCTGGAGCCGTCCGGCGCCAATTTCGCGCGCCTCGAGCGCAACGTCGAGCGCAATCGGCTCGGCGACCGGATCGCCGTCCGCCAGCTCGGCGACGCGGGTGCGACCGGTGAGCTGGAGCTCGACGTCGGACACGGCAGCCCGTTCCACTCGTCGTTCCTGGCGCAACGAGGCTTGCGCGCCGAGAAGACCGAGACGATCCGCGTTCTGTCCCTCGCAGACCTCCTCGCCCTGCTGGATGACGAGATGCCTGCGGCCGCCCCCGCGACCATCGACCTCCTGAAGATGGACTGCGAGGGCGCCGAGATGGACTGCCTATTGCAGGCCGATCCGGCGAGCCTCGCCCGCGTCCGACGTCTCGTCGTCGAGTACCACGAGTGGGCCGGGTTCCGGTTCGACGACGTACGCGAGCGCCTCGAAGCAGCGGGGTTCACACTCGCCGGCCACGAGCACTTCGAGTGTTTCCAAACGGGCTTGGCGGAGTTCCGATGCGCGGCCGTTCCGTCCGAACGACGGCCTCAGGAAACCGTGCTCTCGGGCACGAAGCCGAGCTCGTGCAGCTGCGCGTGAATCTTGGCTCGGTCGACGGGCTTGACGACGTAGCCCTCGCAGCCCGTTCGAAACGCGCCGAGCACGTTCTGCGCATCGCGTAGCGCGGTCACCATGATGACCTTCGTTCCGCGCGTACCCTGGAGACCGAGTCCATCCTCGAACTCGCGGATGCCGTGCAGCACCGCGTGACCGTCGACGTCCGGGAGCTGGATGTCGAGACAAATCAGGTCGAACGGCTCGCCGTCATTGTGAGCTTCCCGGAACATGTCCAGCGCCGCCGCACCGTCATCGGTCATGACGCACTCGCCATAACCCGTCAAGATCCGGTTCAGCACGACGCGACAAGTGTTGTCGTCTTCGACGATCAGAGCTCGCATAGACCGATGATCTCCGTGGTTGGACGCCCGAGTTCGCTTCAGAGATCGTCCGATCAGACGTCGGAGCTTCAGCGGCTTTCGCTTCGAAACGGCACACGCGAGCTCATCGAGAGCTGACTCCAGCGCTAGCGCGCCCCCAATTCTCGGACGAGCCGATCCAGCCCGTAGACCGATTGCAGCGCCTCGATGATCGCCTGCGCGTCCACGGAGACCGCGCGAGCCTTCTCCTCGGTGTAGACGATGTCGAGCACCAAGCCGTGGATGTTGCCGTCGAAGATCAGGCCGACGACCTCGCCGCGGCGGTTGATCACCGGGCTGCCGGAGTTGCCGCCGATAATGTCGGCGGTCGACACGAAGTTGAAGTGGACGTCCCGCGAGGGCTTCGCCTTGCGCCAGGTCTCCGGCAACGCATACGGCTCCTTGTTGGCATGCGCCTTTCCGAGTCCGTAAGCGCCACCGATCGTCGTGAAGGCCGGGATGTCACGGCCGCCTTCCTCCCACCCCGCGACGACGCCGTAGGCGAGACGCAGTGTGAACGTCGCATCGGGGTAGACGCCGGTGCCCGTTGCCGCGAACGCCGCCTTGGAGATGTTCGAGTAGGACTGGGTCCTGACGCTCGTGACGAGATCCTCGAAGCGCTTGCGCGCGGCGCGGGCGTACGGGTCGAGGCTCTTGGCGAGCATGATCATCGCGTCGTCGGTGCTCTCGACCGCCTCGACGCCTCCTTCGACGAGCTCCTTGCGAGCCGCGACGTCGAGCAGGCGACTGTTCGATACGAGCTCGTGGGCGCGATCCGCCGGCGGCTTGCCCTGAAGCACGAGCTTCACCAGCGGATGCTCGGCCCCGAACTTCTCGGCGAACCAGGTCAGCGAGTCGGTGAGCTTCGCCTTCTCGAGATCCGGATCGATCGGAGCCGGCGAGTAGAGCCGACGCTTCACTGCGGGCAACGCGGTCTCGCGGAACTCCGGAAGCCGGTCGGCTGCGGGCTTGGTCTGCTCGGTCACGAGGCGATAGATCGTGCGCGCCTGGCCGAACAGCGTCGACCACATCGCCCGGCCTTGCTCGAGGAACGCATACTCGTCGCGATACTCCCGCGACGCGACGAGCGACGCGGTGATCGCCTCCCAATCCGCGAGAAACGCGCCGCAGCCCGGATGGGAGGCCGCGTACGCCTTCAGCGCCGCCTCTTCCTTGAGCTTCGCGGCGAGAATCGCAGGGTCCTGCATCCCGGCGAGGACGCCGCGCAGCGCCTTGCGCCCGTTCTGGATGCCGAACAGATCGTCCTTCGCGACGCGGGCGCGCTCACCTCCGCGCAGCCCGAACTGCTGCAGCGCGATCTCGCGACGGTAGAGCAGCTCGAGATACGACGGATACGCGACGTCGCGGAGATAGCGCAGGTGATCCACGGTGTTCAGACGCTGCGTACGCCCCGGGTGCCCCGAGACGAAAGTCAGGTCGCCCGCCGCGACGCCATTCTTCGACCAACGCAGCCAGTGATCCATCTCGGCCGGCTTGCCGTCGTCGTAGAGGCGCACGAACGACACGTCCAGGCAGTGGCGCGGAAACTCGAAGTTGTCCGCATCGCCGCCGAAGAACGCGATCGCTGACTCGGGCGCGAAGACCATGCGCACGTCGTCGTACCGCTTGTAGCGGTACAGGTGATACTTGCCGCCGCGGTACAGCGTGACGACCTCGCTGTGATAGCCGGTCGAATCCTTCGACTCCTTCTCGATCGCGGCGCGCTCCACGCGGCGGGCGGCCTCGGCCGAACCGGCGTCCATCTCGGGTCGTACGGCGCCTTCGACGCGGTCCGTCACATCGACGATCTCCCACAGGATGTCGACATGCGTGTTCGGGCACCGGACCTCATCCGCGATCGTGCGCGCGAAAAAGCCGGCCTCGAGGTGGTTCCGCTCAGCCGTGCTCAGCTGGTGAAGACAGCTCGACACGACGTGGTGATTCGTCATGACGAGGCCGCCCGACGACACGACCGAGCCGGAGCCGCCGGCCGAAATGCGCACCGACGACCGCATCACGTGAGTGGCCCACTCGTCGTCCGGACGGAAGCCGTACTTGGACGCGAGGTGTTCGGCAGGGAGCTGGTTGAAGAGCCACATGCCCTCGTCGGCACGCAGTGTGGCAGCCGAAGCCAAGACCAGGATCGATAGCGTGGACAGGACGCTTCGCGTCAAGACGGTGTTCATCTGGAGTCCTCTGTTCCTCTCGGTCGTCGACGGGTCAGTCGAGGAGGACGACCTCGTTGCGAATGTCGTTTCCTTCGCCCTCTGCGGCGGGGAGGGCGACTTCGAGCAGCTTGCCGAGGAGATTGACAGCGCGGACCGACCCTCCGACCGTGCCGTCGCTGCGGATACCCGATTCGAGCTCCTCTCGCACCTCTTCGATGCTGCGGTCGCTGAGCTGGGCGCGAACGGCGTCGTCGACGAGAATGACGGCGCTGCGCTCGTACAGCGACACGTAGATCAGCACGCCGCAGCTCTCGCTCGTGCGATGGACGCGGCGGTCGAAGAACACGGCCTTGGCGCGGGCGACGATCTCCTGGTCCATCTCGCGCCGGGGCGTGAAAAGCCGACGCAGCCAGTGGACGCGACTGGCGACCGCCGCACCGCCGATGAACCCGACCACCATGAGCACGGCGACCACCAGGAAGCCGAGGCGTACGTACGGTTCGTCGATCCAACTATCGCCCGCCGTCCCGACGCCCTGAACGAAGTACCACGCCAGCCCGGCAAGGATGATCGCGGTCCACAATCCGACGATGTCCTCCGCGCGATCGTAGCGCCCGGACGACCGAGCGACGACGGGGAGAATCTCGGCCGAGGTGCGCTGCTCGGCCTCGGCGACCGCTCGATTGATACTCAGACACTGATCGGAATCGAGTAGAGAGGGCTTCTTGCTCATCGTCGTCTCGTCACTCGACCATCGCCTCGTTCGGGGGGGTCTGCTACTGGAGCCTGCCCGGCATGATACGCGTGGAGTCGGGACAAATCCACGACGCGCGACGGCGTGGAAAGGGACTGAGGCGGAGGCGGGGCCGGGCCGTAGGATGGCGCTCACATGAACGAGCCACCTCCCCCACCGCCGCGCTTCTTGGCCGTCCTGGGCGCGAGCAACGTCTGGCTCGCGCTGCCGCAGATCGTCGATCATGTCGCGGCGCGCGGCGGCGACTGCGATCTGTGGGTCGCGGGCGGTCCGGGGCGCTCCTGGGGCACGGAAGCCGGCGTCGCGGGAATCACGTGGCGCGGCCTGTCGCGCTGCGGGCTCGTCGCCGATCTCGAGCGCCGCATGGAGGCTGCCGGCGCGACGTCCGGCGGCGCCGTCCTGGCCGACATCGGCAACGACATACCGTACGGCCACAGCGTCGACGACATTCTCGGTTGGGTGACGACGGCCGTCCGCGACGCCCGCTCCGCCGGTCTGCGCGTCGCGGTCGCCGGCCTGCCCGTCGCCGCACTCGACGCGCTGCCGCGCTGGCGATTCGAGATCGTGCGCCGGATCCTCTTTCCGTTTCGTGCGCTGCGTCTCTCCGACGCACAGCGCGAGGTCCACGCACTCGAGACCGCGCTGCGTGCGCTCTGCGCGGCCGAGAACGTCGAGTTCCTGCCGACGTCGCCGCATTGGTACGGGATCGATCCGATCCACATACGCTCGCGCCTGCGCCGCGAGGTATTCGGCGCATGGATCGACCGCGTCATCGATATCGACACGAATCCGGCCGACGCGTCGCTACCCGACTCGCACCCTGCCCGACGGCGACGGCTGACCTCGATTCGCCTGCGATGGCAGCCGACGGCGTGCGCCCGGATCTTCGGCGCCCGTCGCCGGCGCGAGCCGGCCGCCATCGAGGCCGCGCCCGGAGTGAATCTTCACTTGCGTTGAAGGCGCGCACCGACAGCGATGAACCATTGGCGGTGCGACGTGTGTGAAGCTACACTCCGCGACGGAACCGGAACGCTCTCGGACCGAGAAGGAGGTGAAGTCCATGCGTCAAGCCGTACGCGTAGCCCGCGTCATTGCCGGCGTCGCGTTCGCGCTTCTCACCGCGTCGTGCCACGTCCTGGTGCAGCAGCCCATCGACGTCACGCCGGCGTCGCCGGAGATCGAGCGACTGAGCACCGTAGGCCGGCTGTCGTTCCTCCTCGAGAACGTCGGCGAGGTCGAGCCCGGTTTCCTGTACCGTTCCGGCGCGGCGACCCGGCCGCTTCTGGACTACCTCGCGCGCGAGCATGGCGTGCGTTGGATCGTCAACCTGCGCGCTCGCCATGATCCGATGGAGGAGGAGTTCGTCGCCGAACACGATGGGCGCGTCGTCTATCTGCGCATGTCCGCCGATCGTCCGCCACGGCCGCGTCAGATTCTCGAGCTGATCCGTCTGACTCGAACGGCGCGCGAGGAGGGCGGCGCGATCCTGATGCACTGCCGCGCGGGCGCCGATCGCACGAGCTCGATGGTCGCGATCTGGCGCATGCTGTTTCAGGGCGTGACCGACCGCGACGCGCTGCTCGGCGAGACGCGCGTCCACTATCACATCCCTCTGGCGCACCCCGCGGTCCACCGTACGATCGAGCTCTTCCGCCCGGAGCTGTTCGCGCCGTTCGTGGAGGAACCTGCGCGCATCGACGACGAAGCCGCCGTCGCGGATCTCGAGTCGCGCTACTTCGCGCTCTACCCGCTCCTCTCCGGGCATGACCGGGTGACCCGAGGCTCATTGCGCGCCGGCGTCGCGAAGGTCCCTCTCGTGTCGACCGACGCCGGGCCGGTGCAGATGGCGACGAACGGCCCGAACCCGGGCCTGTCGACCGGCATTCGCGAGCCGGTCTACGCGCGCGCGATCGTCCTCGACAACGACGCGACCCGCATCGCGATCGTGTCGTGCGATCTTCTCATCGCCGACCTGCGACTTCGCGAGGAGGTGAGGGCGCGACTCGCGGCGCGCGGGCTCGCGGTCGACGACATCCTGCTCGCGACGACGCACGCACACACGAGCCTCGGAGCCTACAAGGAGCACGCGGCGTTCGAGTTCTACATTCTCGGTCCGTGGGATCCGGCAGCTTTCGAACGCCTCGCGGGCATCATCACCGAGTCCGTCGCCCGCGCCGTCGACGATCTGCGCGCCGCCCGCCTCGGTGCCGGGCGCGCCTTCGCACCAGGGCTCGCATCGAATCGACGCATCGGTACGACGGTCGACGACGAGGTCGGTATCGTCCGCATCACGGACGTCGACGGAAAGCCCCTGGCGGCGATCGTCAACTTCGCGGGGCACCCGATTCTCGAACCCGACGACGGCCTCATCTCTCCGGACTACCCGGGACTCCTGTCGCGTCACCTCGACGAGACGCACGGCTTCGGCCTCTTCCTGTCGGGCGCGCTCGGCGACCTCAACGCGCACCCTCGCGGCAAGCCTGGGACGTGGATCACCGCGGGAGCAGCCGCGGCGGTTGCCGATGCGCTCGCCGCAGAGATCGACACCGCGATCGAGACCATCCCGACGTCACGCGAGATCGATCTCGCGTCGATGACCACTTGGGTCGATTTGCCGCCGGCGGACATACCGTGGATCCCGGACCTCTTGGTTCCCCACGAGTGGCCGCTGCTCGCGGCCATCGGCTGGCGCGAGCGCTTCCCGCTGCAGACGATTCGCATGGGCGACGTCGCCCTGATTGCCACGTCGAGCGAGCTCGGATGTCGGCCCGGGTTACAGATCAAGCGCCGCAGTCCGGCACCGTATCCGTTCGTCGTCGTGCACGCGAACGACTACTCCGGCTACGCTCTCGCCGGCGTGCAGCACGCGAAGAGCAAGATCGATCCGTCGTCTACGGTCGCGCTGAACGGCGCGCAGCATGCGCGCTCGGTGGTCGAAGCGGCATGCGATCACCTCGCGGCGTTCTGGGGCGAGCGACTCGACCCCGATGCGGAGCTGCTGTCGCCGGCCGCGCGACGACGTCTCGAGCAGTCCGTTGACGAAGGGCTTCGAACGCGAGGGCGAGACGACGCGGAGCGCCGGGCTCTCGAGCACGACCTGCGCATCACCGAGGAGGCCGACTGCCTGGCGCACGCTGACGAGACGCTGCCGCAAGGACGCGCACCGATCGACGCGATCGGCAGCCCGCTCCCCGATCGCGTTCGCCTCGCGCTGACGGGCGCGTATCTCGACGACGTTCGCGGCGGCAACCGAATCGACGGGCGCGTTCGCGATGTCGACGTGCAGCTCGCGATCGTGGGGCCGGCCTCCGTGCGCCTCGACCTCGCCGCTGGCTATCGCCGTTCCGATTGGAGCGCAGCGGGCTCGGAAGGACGCGACGAGGGCTCGAAGGACGTGGCGGTCGGCGTGGAACGACCGTTCCTGCTCGCGTCGAGCGAGGCGAGCGGCACGGCGCTGCGGCTCGTACCGCGTCTCGAGTTGACCGCGCCCACCGGCGACGCGGAAGGGAGCGCTCCGTTCGCGTTCTCGGCCGGTGCGGGCGTGTGGCGACCCGCTGGCGGCGCCGCGCTCGATCTCACGTGGCGGACGTATCGCACGTTGCGAATCGAAGGGCTGTTCACGTCGTCGATCGAGCGCCACGAGGGGCGGCGGCCGGGAGATCGGCTCGACACGACAGTACGCTGGACCGAGCGCCACGGCTGCTTGTCGCTCTCGATCGGCTGGCGAACGACATGGCAGCTGGCGGATCGACGCTCCGGAGGGCGCCTGGCAGTCGACGTCGACGAGCCCAGCTTCGCGTCGTGGCTCGAGCCGGGACTCTCGCTCCACCTGTGCGACCACGCCGAGATCTTCGCCGCGGCGATGGTGCCGCTCGGTCACAGTGGCAGCGGCGCGCTACCGGGCGGCGGCGTGCTCTTCGGCTTCGTCACCGGGATCTGAACTCGCCCGCGAGTGCAGCTCAGTGGCGAACCTCGGAGTGGCTCGGCCCCGCTGCCTGGCCCGAGCGCAGAGCGCGCGCGGAGATCCGTTTCCTGAACAGCACGCGAATGCCGCAGCCGGCAGCTGCTCCGACGATCGCACCGAAGACCGCGCCGGCGGCGCAGGACGCGATTGTATCGATCGGGCTCAACCCCTGATCGATAGAGCTCGAGCACATCCACTCACCGACTATGACGGCGACGACAATCGCCGGCACGACAATCACCATCACGCCGATGGCGGATCCCCACGACGTGTTCCCGCGATTGGACATCGTTCTGGCACCGGGTTTCGAGACTTCAGACCCGTACTCACGGAGCCCGTGCCGTGAGACACAACTACGAGGATACCGCCTGACAGCCCCACGGCGTGCCCGGAAACCCGCCACGAACGATACCCTGACTCGTCTCGCACTTCAGATGCGCAGGTCGTCCGCGCACCATGCCTCGTCGTGCAGCGCGGTCGCGATCAACACGCCATCGGCCCCGGACTCGCGCAGCGCGACCAGGTCGTCACGCCCGCGCACGCCACCGCCGGTGATGATCTCCACTCCGTCGAGCTCGTCCTTCCAGCGCCGAACTCGTTCGAGGTGGCGTGGCCCGCGCCCCCGACCGACGCTGGCGAGATCGAGCAGGATCAGCCGGCGAACACCGGCGCTCCGAGCCTCGCGGGCGACAAGATCGACGTCGATCGGCCACGCGCCGGGGGCGCCGAGGTGCTGCCCGTGGACGAGATCGAGGCTGAAGATGACCCCGTCGACGCCGATGCGATCGACCGTTGCCGCGAGCACGGCCGGCGAGGGCAGCGTCTCGAGAGCAGCGATAACGTCGACAGAGACGGCTGCACGCAGCGATGCGGCCGCCTCGGGAGAGCGGATTCCGGCGTCTACCAGGAGCGAGAAGCCGTCCTCGACGAGCGCCGTGTAGATCGATGTCGATGCGTCGCTGCCGCCGATCGCGTCGAGGTCGGCGACGTAGAGTCGGTCGAGACCGTACCGGTCGCGAAAGGCGCGAGCCACGGCCAACGGCTCGGGCGATCGAGACAGCGCGCTGTCGATCGGACGATAGCGGTCACGCTCCCCGCCGACACCGCGCACGACAAGCCCCCCCATCAAATCGAGCACCGGGTATACTCGCATGCCGTCCTTGTAGCGCGAAACCGCCCGGACGAAAACGGGCAATCTCACGATACGGGCTGCGAGAAGTGATCGATCCCCCTCCGACGACCGTCATTCGCTTGGGCGGTAGCCTCCTCGGCCTTCCGGATCTACCGGCGCGCCTGGCGGACGTTCTCGGCGATTTCAGTCGCCCGCGGCCCATCCTGATCGTGGGGGGCGGAGAGCCCGTCGAGTGCCTGCGACGTTGGGACCGGCTCTACGGTCTCGGCGAGGAGACCTGTCACTGGCTCGCGTTGCGGGTGCTCTCGATTCACACGGGGGTCGTCGAGCAGCTAGCGCCGGACCTCGCGGCAGTCGATGTGCCGGGTGCTTGCCCGGCGCTCTGGCAGCGCGGCAAGACTCCGGTGCTGGACTCGCACCGGTTCATCGCGGATGTCGACGCGCACGCTCCGGACCCGATGCCGCGCCGCTGGCGCGTCACGAGCGATTCGATCGCAGCACGCATCGCGACGACTCTGGGCGCGCCGGAGGTCGTCCTGTTGAAGTCGACGACCTTTCCACCAGGCCTGTCGACGATCGAGGCGGCCGCGAAGGGGCTTGTCGACCCTCACTTCCCGACCGCGGCTCGCGACGTCGAGCGGATCGTCTCCGTCAATCTGCGTGACGATTCCCCCGCCGAGAGCGTGCTCGTGCAGCCACCGGCCGAGTGAGTCCGCACGAGCCTCCCGGTATTGCCATCGATGATATCCACTGACGAGCCGCCCGGAAGCGGGCATGACGGGCTCGGAGAAGGAGCGCGCACGGGCGATGGCCGTCGTTTCGCGCTATTCCCTTGATTCTGGGGCTCCGGTACATATGGTGTGCCATATGGATCAAGACCTGTAATTCCTCGTCGAAGAATCGGAATAGAAAGGCCTCCCATATGAAGTTTGACGTACACAATGTCACGGTCAGTCCGAACGAGATCCGCGAGGTAATCGCTGCCCTCGACGCCGCGATCAAGAGGAACCAGGAGCTCAAGGCGATCTGCGAGCAGATTATCGCCGTGCAGAGCGGTGCCGGAGGAGCTCGAGCTGCAGTGAGCGGGCGCGGCCGGAGACCGAAGGGCGTCAAGACGCTGCGTCAGGTCATCGTCGAGGTCCTCAAGAAGAGTCCCAAGCCTCTGGGAGCCGGCGCGCTCCGAGACAAGGCCTTGGAGGCGGGATACGTAACGACTGCCACTCGTCAGAGCTTCTACACCGCGGTCTACAACACCGCGACGAAGGCCAAGGAAGTCAAGAAGACCAAGGACGGCTTCACGCTCACCGCGGCCGCCGCGCGCAAGAGCTGAGCGCTGCGCGGTCCCATCGTGCGGCTTCTCCGCTGACGGAGCGCCGGGGACTGATTCTCGGCGCCCACCCCGGCCGCAGCCCGCAGCCTGCCGTCAGCTCGCTCGCTCGCACACGGCCGCGTTGCGGATCTCTCCTGCCAGCTCCGCGACGCGCGCTTCCGTCACCCGCGCGTCGCGGGCGCCGTCGGTCGCCGCGCCGCGCACGGCGATGATGTCCGGCCCCAGATTCGCCACGCGCACCAAGTCGGCGAAGCCCAGCGAACCGGCGATCACCGTACGAAGCCCGGCCCGCTTCGACGCGCCGACCCACGCCGCCAACCGCTTCATGCCGAAGATCTCGATCACGCTACCGCCCGCCTTGTCCCACGTGTCGAGCAGCAGTGTGCTGAATCCCGCAGCCGTCGCGAACTCGCGCACGGCGTCCGGGTCGGGCGCGGCGGCACGCAGGCCGTCGGCGTACGCGACCGCGACCAGATCCGCAGAGAAGCTCGCCGCGCGCAGAAGTCGCCGCGCCTCCATCAGCCGCACATCCCAACGCCCCGTCCTCATGCCGGCGAGGCCGACCTTGTAGAGGCCGACGCCAGGGACGGCCGTCGAAGCCGCGAAACACTCCCCTACGTCGAGATCGCGCAGCTCGCCGAGAGCCGCGCTGACCGGAACGCGACCGTTCACGGCGGTCACGACAGCCTCGATCGACTCCTTCGTCGCCGCGCCGAGCGGACCGGCGCGCGGCTCCTTGACGTCGATCCAGTCCGCGCCGCCATCGAGCGCGCGCGCCGCCTCGTCGTCGTCTCGCACGCTGACGAGAAGTCGAGTCCGTGACTCGGAATGCTCTGCTACTCGCACGTCAACTCGTCGTCCGTCGGGTCCGTCCCAGGCTCGGGATACGGCGGCGGCGGCGGCGCCCCCTGAGCGAACAAGAAGCCGAGGACGTAGACGGCATCCGTCAGCACGATCTCGCCATCGTCGTCCGCATCGGCCGCGTCTTCGCAGTCCGGCTCGACGCCTCCCTGGAACAGGTACTGCAGGATCGAGACCGCGTCCGACAGGTTGATCTCGTCGTCCGCGTTCGCGTCGCCGCGCAGGAAGTCGGCGCCCTCGGGAATCTCGCCCCCGGGCGTTCCGAGTGGCGCGTCCGACGACTCCCAATTGCGCGGGTCGTCGTTGTCGCGCTCCGGCGTCACATTCATGAGCTCGATCGAGTGCCCGGGCCGCACGTCCGGCCACTCGCCGCCGTCACCGTAGGCGAGCAGATCGATCGTCGCCGGATAGCCCTCCCCGCCTCCACGCCCGTCCGTGCCGCCGGCGTCGATTAGCCGGATCGTGTCTCCATCGTTGCCGAGTCGCCCCCCGTACTCGCCGAGCACCTGCGCGACCCGCGGGACGAGCGGGTACTGCGCCAGAAACACCGGGCGGGACTTCGCGACGATCACGACGCCGTCCTCCTGCACCGTCGTACCGGGCGGGAACGTGTATTGAATGCCGTCGGTGAGCTGCCAGCCGCCGATGTCGATCTCGCGCCCGCTGATGTTGGTGATCTCGAGGAACTCGAGATCACTGGACGCACCGATCGGATTGAACATCACCTCGGTGATCTTCATGCGGTCGTGATCCGGCACGTCTCTGTGCCAGCGTTGGATATAGCGGCGCAGGAACTCCCGGTGCAACTCGATCTGCCGCGACACCTCGACGAGGTTGCCGACCATGTCCTGCTGGTTGGCGCAATTCGACGCCGGACACCGCGGGCAGTTCACCGGCGAGCGCCCCCAGCGCGCGAAGTCCTCCTCCGATTCCTCAGCGAGGAGCGCCTCCCAATCGGCGAGGATCTCGTCATAGACCTCGTTGCGGTACTTCTCCTCGAGCAGATCCCACAATCGCACGAGGTAGGCGCGCTGGAAGTATCCGTCACCCGCCCGCATGAAGAAGTCGACGTAGTAGTGCAGCAGGAAGTTCCCGTTGACAGTCGTCGTGAACCACGGGTTCAGATCGTTGTTCGGACTCAACATGCAGTCGTTGATCGTGCCAACCGGCTGCACGGCGGGGTCGAAGTTCTTCCCGAACACGAGGTCCATGTCCCACGTGTGCAGGCTCCACCGATCGTTGTCCGTGTTCCAGTACAGGAAGTGGTTCTTCGCGAAGCTGTCGATGTTGTTCAGCACCGACTGCGCAAGCTGATAGGCGATCAGCTCACGGGGATAGCAGCGGTCGAGGAAAAACTCCGCGGTCGGCCCACCTGCCGCGCGACCGTCGGCGTGCAACGAGCCGATGAACTCCGCGACGCCGGTGAAGTCGCTCCGCTTGAGCGTTTCCTCCTCCCAGAATCGCGCGTAGGCACCCGGCGACTCCTGCTCCTCCACGCCTCGCGGCTGGCCCGCACCCGACGGTTGACGCGCCTTGTAGAGGCCGCCGTTCGCGTTGAGACCGTTGCGCCGCAAATAGCGCTCGTCCGGATGCTCGAGATACAGGAACAGCCCGTGGTACTGACCGTTGAGGTGGACGCGGATGAACTCGGTCTCGCAGTACGGCCCGCCGAGTTGACGGATGAAGTCCCAGGCGAGCTGCTCGCGCACCAGCGACTTGTCGGTCCAGATACCCTGCAGGTTGATCTTCCGAACGTCGCGAAACCAGCGCCCCTTGTTGAATCGGACCTTCAGGTTGCGCTTCGTGAGGATGCAGGCGGTATTGCCGCGGAACCGCAGGCCGATGTCCGGCCAGAGCTCGCCGCGGTACGCGAAGGACGCCGTCGTCAGCGCGTTGCAGTTGAGCCTGGCGTTGATCGCTGTCGGTCGCGACGGATCGACACCCGGCACCAGGACGTGGTAGATCGGCAGTACGGAGTCCGGCGCGTCGTCGTAGACGTAGTACCCCCACAGATCCCCATTCACCAGCTGTCGGGGCCGTGGTGTCAACGGAGCGACTGCCTCGCCGCCATCGACCGTCCTCGCGGCGACGCGATAGAGCACCGCGGTGTCGTGGGGATACGGCGGCAGGTCGACACCCCAGATGCCGTCGTTCGCGGCGGCGTCCGCGTGCGCACCGTCGTCGTGCATGTCGACCGTCGTCGTCACATCTCCCACGACGGAAGTCAGTCGAACCGATTCGATCTCCTGACCCGACGGCGTGCGCACGCGAGCCGAGATCCAGGTGCTATCGCTCGAGGTCGGTTCCTGCGGAAATCGACCGCGGTCCGAGACGAACGGCGGCAGCACGGCCGACAGGTTCGAGTTGACCACGCCGGGCGAGAAGAGGTTCGCGCCGAAGCAGAACGACACGCCACCGAGGACGCGGCAGTAGAACGACGGGCTGCCGCCGACGTACCTATACTGGAACGTCAGGCGGTACGACGCCTCGATGTCCAGATCCTCGGTGCGCCAGCGATACTCGACGCTATTGCGCGAGGAGCAGCTTTCGCAATCGGCGCCGCACTCCCCCGCCGTGAGGACGCGCAGCCCCGCGCTACCGCCGACGCCGACTCCGGCCTCGACCACCGACGCCGCGGCATTGCCGCGCGGGTTCCATGAGCCGAGCCCCTCCTCGAAGCCGCCGTTCGGCACGAGGCCGACGTCGGGGCTGTCGACCGCCTCGAGCGCGACGTCGTCGATGATGAACTCGCCGGCCCCGTTGTTTCCGATGACGACCTTCTGCGTCAGCAGGTTCCCGAGCGTCCCGACGAGGCTCACGGAAACGAAGTCGCCGGGCTCGATCAAGCTGTTCGACCAGCTCGCCGGATCGTCGCTGCGCGCGGTCGGTGAGATTCGTTCGAGGCTACGGCCGTCGCCGTCGGCGGCAAACGACCAATCGCCGTGGTCACTGTAGTTGACGATGTCGACGACCTCCCCCAAGGTCGTTTCGAGCGCCAGACGCTCGCCGCGGTTCGACAACTCGCCGGTGAAATCGCCGACCGTGTTGTCGATGCCGAACGTCGTGCGCACGTGATCCTCATTGCGACAGACGACGAGGTACTCGCCGCCGCCGATCGTCGTGCCCGCAGGAAAATCGAACGCCGCACCCGCGAGCCGCCAACCGGAGAGGTCGATCGCCTCGTCCGTAGTATTGAGGATCTCGACGTACTCCTCGAGCTCGTCGCGATCATCGAGCGGGTGGTAGTAGATCTCGTTAATGACGACCGGCGGCACGGTCCACGCCGGCAGCGGGCAACGACTCGCGGCGTTCTCCTGCATCGGCGTCGGCAGCTGACCGACGTCGCCGGTCCAGTTCTCCGGGAACTCTGCCGGCGCTGACGTGCACAGCCGCTGCAGCGACGAGCCGCCGGCGTCCGGGCCGGCGTCCGGCCACGGCGCGCGATCGTCGTAGCGCAGTCCGTCGATATGGGCACCGAAGGCGTCGACGAGCCGCAGTCGATCGCCGTCGTTGTCGAGAGCCCCCGCCCAGTTCCCGAACACGCCGCGTTCCGGCAGGCCGAAGACCGCCATGAGCTCGTCGCGATCGCGACAGACGATGGCGTAGCCGCCGGCCGGGATGGCTGCGCCCGCCGGAAACTCGAACTCGATCCCCGCAACGAACCGCCAGCCTTCGATCGAGATGGCAACGGCCGGATCGTCGTTGTGAAGCTCGATGAACTCGAGAGCCTTGCCGTACGGCGCCGGCGGGTGGTAGTGGACCTCGTGGATCACCACCGCCGCCCGCGCGAGCCCGGGCAGACCAAGAGCCAAGCCCGACGCGATCAGGCCGGCGAGCAACGAGGCACCAATTCGTCCCCCGACGAATTTCACCAAAGACACGGACGGCCTCCTGAACAGCGCGCGGTCGGGGCTCGAGGTGAGACCCAGAGAAACCCGGTCGCGATGATAGCCGCCGAGTTCCGAAGCGACGAGGGTAAAAACCTACGCCGCAACGCGTTTCGCGCCGAAATTCGTGCCCCTGCCAATCCGGGCTGCTGCGTCGGCGCGCGGACTCAGGGCGCCCCACACCCGAGGGCATCCGGCGTCGGGTCGGCGCCTGGACCGGGATACGGCTCGCTGGGGCGCGGCCCCTGCAGGAAGAGATACGCCAACAAGTGGGTGACATCGCCGACGCCCACTTGGCCGTCGTCGTCGACGTCGGCGGCGTCGGGACACCGCGGCTGCGAACCTCCCCCGAACAGGAAGTGGAGGATGCGTACCGGGTCCCCGATGTGAATCACGTCGTCCGCGTTGACATCGCCACGCGTGAACGTCGGCAGCGCTGCACCTGCGACATCGCCGGGCGAGCCGCCGATGAGCGGCGACTCGATCCATGCTGCGCCGAGATCGTTGTCTCGCATCGGCCCGGCGTCGACGAGCTCGATCGAGTGACCGTCGCGCACGTCGGGCCAATCGCGCTTGCCGTCGTCGAAGCTAACGAGGTCGATCGTCGCCGGATAACCCGGGCCGGCGTCGAGGAGGCGAAGCGTCTCGCCGTCGTTGTCGATCGAGCCGCCGTACTCGAACACGCTGGCGCGAGCTTCGATGCCGGGGTGCTCCGCCAGGAAGCGGCGCCGATCACCGACGAGCAGCACGACGCCGTCAGGCGGCACCGCCGTCGACGCCGGGAACTCGAAGCGTGTGGCCTCCTCCGGGTCGTCGCCGAGTCCCGAGCCGTGCCCTGGCCCGAACTGGATCGACCAACCGCCGATGTCGATCTCGCGATCGGTCGTGTTCAGAAGCTCGATGAACTCGAGGTCCTCCGACCGGCCTCGCGGGTCGTACAGGATCTCGGTGATCTGCATGCGCGCGTGGTCGGGGATCTCCGGGTGCTGCCGCCGAATGTACGCGAACAGGAACTCGCGGTGGAATCCGATCTGCTCCTTGACGATCTCGATGCTCCCCGCCATGTCGATCGCCTCGGCGCAATTGCCGCAACCGGGCCAGCACGTGACCGGCGTTCGCCCCCACCGCTCGAAGTCCTCGGCCTGCTCGTTCGCCAGGAGCGCGGCGAGATCGTCGATGTACGGATCGAGATTCTCGTTCGAGAACTTCTCGAGAAGGACATTCCACAGCCGCACGAGATACGCGCGCTGGAAGAAGTCGCGGTCGGCCCGGAAGAAGAAGTCCACGAACCAATGCAGCCGCGGGTTCCCCCTGACCGTCGACGCGAACCAGGGGTTCAGGTCCCGCAGCGGACTGAGCATGCAGTCGTTGATCGTTCCGACGCGACGCGGGTTCGGGCGGTTCAACCGGCCGTCGAAGTTCTTGCCGAAGACCAGGTCCATGTCCCAGGTCAGCATGCTCCAACGACCGCGCGATCGATCGAGGTACAGGAAGTGGTTCTTCGCGAAGCTGTCGATGTTGTTCAGCGCCGCCTGAGCGATCTGGTACGCGATGAGCTCACGCGGCTTCGAGTGCTGCAGAAAGAAGTCCGCGGTCGGCCCCCCGGCCTGGAGCCCGTCGCTGTGGAGCGCATCGATGAAGCCGGCGATCGGCGTGAAGTCGCCGCTCTCGCACGTTTCCTGCTCCCAGTACGCTGCGTACGCGCCCACGCTCGGTTGCCGAGAGACGCCGATCGGTGTATCGCCGCCCGTGTTCGGCTGCCGCGCCTTGTACAGACAATCGTGGCCGCTGAGCCCATTGCGCTCGAAGAACCGCTCGTCGGGATGCTCGAGGTACAGGAACAGCCCGTGGTACTGACCGTTGAGGTGGACGCGAATGTACTCGGTCTCGCACGCCGGAATGGCGAGCTGGCGGATGAACTCCCACGCCACGTGCTCGCGCACGAGCGCCTTGTCGGTCCAGATGCCCTGCAGGTTGGCCTTCTTCCAGCCCTTGAACTCGCGCCCGCGGTGGAACTTGAGCTTCAGGTTGCGCTTCTCGAGCACGCAGGCGGTATTGCCGCGGAAGCGAATGCCGACATGTGGCCACACGTCGCCTCCGTACACGAAGTGCGCCGGCTCGAGCCGCAGACACGTGAGCATCGAGTTGATGTCCAGGGGATCGCTCGGATCGACCCCGTCGAAGAGCACGTGCCAGACGGGCAGCGGGCTATCGGGCTGATCGTCGTTGACGTAGTAGCCCCAGACCTCTTCCGGATGCTGGGCCTCCGGACTCCAGGGATCAGCTCGGGACTCACGCGTCAGAGGCGATACGCCGACGGCCGCATCGGGGCCTGTCGTACGCGCGACGAATCGGTAGAGCACCACCGTATCGTGCGGCAACGCCGGGAGCTCGACACCCCAGACGCCGTCGCCCGCGAACGCGTCGCCGTGGCGTCCGTCGTCAAACATCGGCAGCACGCGGCGGCCGTCATCCGTTCCTTCGACGCGATACTCGAGCTCGACGGTCTCGATCGAACGACCGGCTGGCGAGCGCGCACGCACGGACAGGAGCGTCGCGTCCGACGAGGTGGGCTCGGCCGGAGAGCGACCGCGTTCGGAGAGGAAGGGCAGTAGCTCAGCCGACTCAACGCGGCTGCCTTCACCCGGCGTCGAGAGCGCCTCGCCGACGCAGACGCCCACGCCGCGCAGCACGCGGCAGTAGACCTGCTGCGACCCGCCGACGTAGCGGTACCGGAAGCTGAGGCGGTACTCCTGCTCATCGTCCAGGCGCTCGATCCGCAAGCTGACGCTCTGCGTGGAAGGGCAGACGTCGCACGAATCGCCACACACGCCCGTGGACACGACGCGCAAGCCGCGCGAGCCGTCGACGCCGACGCCGTCCTCGACCGTGGATCCCTCGGTATTGCGACGCGGATTCCACTCGTCGAGCCCCGCCTCGAAGTCGCCGTTGGGGACCAGATTGACGCCGGGCTCCGCGACGGACTCGAGGATGACGTCGTCGACGATGAACTCGCCGACGCCGTTGATGCCGACCAGCACGCGCTGCGCCGTGAGGCTGGTCAGCGTGCCCGTCGCGCTCGCCTCGACGAACTCTCCCGCCCGCAACGAGGTCGGACGCCAATTGGCCGGATCGGCCGCCTCGACGTCGAGCGAAATACGCTCCAGACTGCGGCCTTCCCCGTCGGCCGCGATCGGCCAATCGCCGTCATCGCGGTAGGAGACGTGGTCGACGACGCGACCGGCGAGATCGATGAGCGCGACTCGCTCGCCGCCGTTCGCGAGCACGCCGGGGTAGTCGCCGACGGTATTGTCGATCCCGAAAGCCTCGCGGATGAACGCCTCATCGCGACACACGCACAGATAGCCGCCCGCGGGGATCGTCGTCCCGGCCGGCAACGTGAAGTCGAGTCCGGCGATCGTCCAGCCGGAGACGTCGACCGGCTCGTCGCCCGGCACGTGCAGCTCGAGGAACTCGCCCGACTCGAAGCCTGGCGACACGGTCGGCTCCGTGTCCAGCGGCACGGGATCGTCCCCGCGCGGGTGATAGTTGATCTCCGTGATCGCGACGCGCGGCCTCGCGAACGGCGGCAGCGGGCAGCCGGCCTGCGGGTTGGCCGACATCGGCGTCGGAAGCTCGGCGAACGCGCCGGACCAATTCCTCGCCGTACCGCTGGGCGCGCTCGCGCAGACGCGCTGCAGGGACGAGCCCTCGCCGTCGGCTTCCGCGGGCCACGGGGCCGCGTCATCCCAGTCGACGCCATCGACCCACGCACCGTTCGCGTCGACGAGCGTCAACGTCTCGCCGCGATCGGCGAGAGCGCCCGAATAATCCCCGAACACCCCGTGGCCGGGCAGACCGAAGGCTCGGAGAAACGCATCGCGGTCGCGACACACGACGACGAAACCGCCGGGTGCGATCGAGGCGCCGGCGGGAAACACGTATCGCACCCCGGCCGTGAATCTCCACCCGGCCAGGGAGACCTCGCGGTCGCCGACGTTCATCAGCTCGGCGAACTCGAGGATCTCGCCTGCAGGCGCCGGCGGGTGGTAGTGAATCTCGCTGAGGACGACCCCGGCGGGCAGCGATGGCACCAGCGCCAGGACGAGAACGACGGCGACAGCCATGGCCGCGGCCCTCCGGCACGGAAGCGTCACCTCTATCTCGGAGCGTGGCATGCGTCTCGGCGACCGGACACCCGTGTTCAACCCGGATCTCGAATCTCTCCGGGGTGACAAACCATGCGGAGCAGTTGCCGCGAAGCGGTCAGCCTCCAAACTCCGCGGGCATGGGCCGCCGACCGAACAACGTCGAAGGCCGCGGCGGTGATCGCCCCGGCCAGCCCATGCCATCTTATCGGCCGCCCGCCCCGCGGCCACCGTGGAATCGCCGACCTGGGAGGTCGTTCACCGGGATCGCCTCACAACTTGCCGGGGAAAGGTCGTCTCAGCGGTTGCTGACGTGGTAGAGGATCTCGTCGTGGTCGGGGAAGCGCCAGCTCGCGCGCTTGCTGAAGACCAGGCGACCGTCGACCTCGACCTCGAAGACGCCGTCTCTGGACGGCACGAGCTCGACAGCGCAGCCGGTGGCGCCGTGGATCGCCGCGGCGAGACCGTGCGCCGTCGGAGCGTGGTTACCCGGCACGCAATACTCGATCCGGACACGAGCCGTGTCCGTGTCGCGATTCGAGCGAGCGCGATTGCGGCCACCGAACGTGACGGTGGAGCGGTCGGTCCGAGGCTTGCGGCTGAGATTCGAGGCTTCGAGAGTCGGCATTCCGTTTCCTTGGATCGCGGCCAATCGCAGTCTACCCGATATCCGGAGGTCGCATCTACCTGCCGGCCGGTCAAGGCGCTGTGGCGGGTCGTGCGGGGGATTCTGACGGGAGGTCGTGGCGCGCTATTCAATCAGCTCCGAAAGAAGGAGAGGTTCGTGAGTCGTGCGGGTCCCACGGGAGTCCAAGGCGCCCATCCTCGTGCTCGCCAGCACGCTCTCACTACGAAGGTTGGTTGCCCGCGCCGTGCACGAGGTTACGGTGCCTCGCGCCACCGAGGCACGTGTCAGCCCTGGCAGCCCACCGTTATCGGACCGCGATCCGCCCCGCGCCCGCGGCCTCTTTCAGCCGAGCCTTCCGCTACGCCCGCACGCGGTGCGGGCGCCGCAGCTGCCAGAAGCACAGGGCCGCGACGATCGCCGTCGCGGACAGCACCCACGAGTCGCCGATGAGAGCGTCGAGCTGACCGCCCTCTTCGAGTTTCCCCAACCCGAACAGCGTCACCGCGTTGTGGGTCGTGTGGAGCACGATGCATGGCCACAGCGAGCGCGTGCGGTGGCGCACACCGGCGAGCACGACGCCGACGAGGGCGGTCGGGACCAGCCGGTGGATGCTGAAGTGGAACACGCCGAAGAAGAAGCCGACGAGAAGCGCCGTACGCACGGGTCGCCGGCGGGGCTCGAGGTCGCCCTGGAACGCGCCGCGCCACAGGAGCTCCTCACAGATGCCGGGCGACAGCGCGAACACCAGGAACATCACGATCGGGTGGACCGAGCCGATGCCGATGCGCTCCTCGAGCGCGCGCGCGAGGTCCTGCGGGAACGGAAGGAAGACCTCCTGAACCTGCATGTATCCCGCCGCCAACACCGTCGTCGCGAGGCCCAGCGGCAGCACGAACGCGATGTTCCACGGCGAGGTTCGCCGCAGCGCGAGCGCGTCGGCGAGCCGCCTTCGCGTCACGATCGGATACAGCACTGCCGATCCGAGCACCGCGACCCACAGCGTCAGAGCCGTGCCGACGGCGAAGTCGAAGTGGCTCGAGCCCTGGAACCAGCCGCCGAGGAAGTACGCGATCAGCAGCGCCACCGCGCCGAACGCCACCGCGCGCCGTGCGCGCCCCTCGACGCTCGCGTCGCTCGCCAGAGGCGGAGACTCGATCGCGAGCAGCACCTCCTCACGGCCGAGAAGCTGCCGTGCCTTGCGGAGCGCGACGACCGCGTAGAGGCAGGTCGACAGGAAGACGACGGCCATCGACACCCAGCCGAGGTCGCCGGAGACCGCCTCGCGCGTCGCAAGCGCGACGTTCGCAACCGGCACGACCGCGACGATGCTCGCCAGGTTCACCTGCGGCGCCGCGGCCAAGCCGACCGGCACGAGCACGACGAGCGTCAGCGGCAGGAGATACGTCTGCGCCTCGCGATACGACCGCGCATAGGACGACAGCGTCATCAGGACCGCGCTCGACAGCACCGCGAACGGCACGAGGAGCACCAGGACGAGGGCGAGCGACGACGCCGGCGGCAACACGAACGCGCCGCCTCCGAAGCCGTCGGGCGCCAGGCCGAGCAGAACCGCCACCAGAAGCCCGACCAGGTTCAACGCGACCGACGCCAGCGAGGACAGCAGCACGACGAGGAACTTCCCCGCGATGATCTGCCCGGGCGACACCGCCTGCACCCACAGCGTCTCGAGCGTCTGCCGCTCCTTCTCGCCCGCGACGAGGTCGATCGCCGCGAACGCGCCGCCCGTCAGGAGCAGCAGCATGAGCAGCGTCGGCAGAAACCGCCCGAGCCCGACCGCGCTGCGGTCCTCGGCGCTCGATGTGTCGATCGAGACCGTCAATACGAGCCGACCGACGTCGATCTCGACTTGACGCGCGGCGAAGCGTTCCTCGACGAGCATGTCCTCGAGCCGCTCGAGCACGCTGCGCACGCGAGACAGGGCCTCGCGCGACGCCGGCTGCGAGCCCAGGTAGTGGAGGACCGCCTCGAGCTGCGGCTCCCCTGCCGGGTCCGCGGGATCGCCGGCTTCCGGTGCGTCCACCGCGTCCGCGGCGTCCGGCGGGCCGGCGGGGCGAAACTCGACGAATGCGCCGACGGTCCCGTCGCGCAGGCTCGCCTCATCGGGTTCGGCACGGGAGACCTCGAGCGCGTCGCCCGGCTCGATGAGCGACTCGAACGGCGTCTCGACGCCGGACACGCCGACGAGCAGCGCCTTCGACTCGAGGCGCTCCTGATACATCCGCGGCAGCGTCGACATGCCGAGGAACATCAGCGGGTAGAGGAACAGCGGCAGCACGAACGCAAAAAACACCGCGCGCCGGTCCCGCAGCAGCTCGCGGACCTCCTTGCGGAAGATCGTCAGCGTCGGCGATGGTCGGTCGGTGCCACTCATGCGTCAGCAGGCCGTCTCCGGGGCCTCGATCAGCCGCAGGAACACGTCCTCCAGGAACCGTTCGCCGGTCGCGTCGCGGAGCTCATCGATGCTGCCGACCGCGCGCAGACGCCCCTTGTGGATCACGGCGACGCGATCGCAGAGCCTCTCGACCTCGCTCATGATGTGGGTCGAGAAGATGATGCACTTGCCGACCTCACGACAGCGCTCGATGAACTGCAACATCGTGCTCGCGATGAGGATATCGAGCCCGAGCGTCGGTTCGTCGAAGATCACGACCGGCGGATCGTGGACGATCGACCGCGCGATCGACACCTTCTGCTTCATGCCGGTGGACAGCTTCTCGCAGCGCATGTCCGCGAACTCGTCGATGTCGAAGAGCGCGAGAAGCTCGTCGACCCGCGCGTTCAGCCGCTCGCCTGCGAGCCCGTGGAGCCGCCCGAAGTACTCGAGCGTCTCGCGCGCCGTGAGCCGGCCGTAGAGCCCGGTCGAGCCCGACAGAAAGCCGATCGTGCGCCGCACGTCGAGAGGATCGCTGACGACGTCGTGCCCGGCGACACTCGCCGTGCCGCTCGTCGGACGCAACACGGTCGACAGCATGCGCAGCGTCGTCGTCTTGCCGGCGCCGTTGGGGCCGAGCATGCCGAAGATCTCGCCGGCGAAGCACGTGAACGACACGTCGTCGACCGCGCGCACCTCACCGCGACGCGCGTCCTGAAAGACCTTCGTGAGGCCGCGAGCCTCGATGCCGGGCGTGCCGCTCTCGCAAGCGTTCGTCATGACGGGACTTCTTCCTTCGCTCGAGTTCGCCTACCGAATGCGCTGGCGATCGCGCGCCGCAGGGGCACGTCGCCGCCGACCGCCACGCTCTCCCGGCCGACGACGCGGGCCGCCAGCAGGAGCGCGCCGATCGCGAGCAGCGCGGAGCTCGCGAACGTCAGCGTGACGCAAAGCGCGTCGAGACGGTTCTCGAGCGCGTCCCGGAACAGCAGCGCCGTGTTGATCAGCGGCACGAGGGACAGGGTCGGCGTCAGGCCGATCTCCGGATTCGTCGTGACGACGATCGGCAGGAGCGAGACGAGGTAGATCGGCGTCACATAGGACTGCCCCTCCTTGAAGCTCCTGGCGAGGAACGCGAGGAGCATCATGATCGCGCTGAAGAACCCGGCGAGCAGCACGGCGGCCGCCAGGATCACCAGGAGCGCGCTCCAGGTGATCGAGAAACCGTCGACCTGCAGCTGCGCCTGGAAATGCGTGAACGTCACGTACATGCCGCCGAGATTCAGCGCGAACGAGAGGAGCGACACCGTCGACACGGCCAGGTACTTGCCGGTGACGATCGACAATCGCGCCACCGGGCTGACGAGCGTCGTCTCGAGCGTACCGCGCTCCTTCTCGCCGACCGCCGCGTCGAGCGCGGGGTAGAACGCGCCGAGCGCGGTCATCAGGATCATCAAGAGCGGCAGCACGAGGGCGGCGATGTGGTTCGCGAACTCCTCGCGCGTCGACAGCGACACCTCCTCGATGACCAACGGGTCGAGGAACGCCTCCGTCGCCCCCAGCTTTTCGGCCTCGGCGCGCAGCATCGCCTCGCGGAGCTCGACGAGCGCCTCGCCGACGCGCTCGCGCGCCTTGCTCGACGCGTCGCGCGCGGCATCGAAGTACACCTCGATCGCGACGGACGCCGAGCCGGGCTCGGCGCTGTCGCCGGGGCGGGCGACGACGATCGCGTCGAGGGCGAAGCTCGGAGCGTCATCGCGCAGGCGCTCGGTGGCCACGTCGCGGTCGTACGCGATCCCCGGCGCCGCGTCGGAGATCTCGACGTTGCGATCGTCGCCTACCAAGGCCGCTCGCAGGCGACCGTCGGTGACGTCGTCCTCGAGCTCGACCCGACTCGCGCGGCGGTCCTCGACGCCGCGCACGTAGCCGACGACCTGCAGCACGCCGAGCAGCACGGCCGGATACAGGAACGCCGGAAGAGCGACGGAGTAGATGAGGATGTGGCGGTCCCGCAGGAGGCTCCGCAACTCCTTCGCATAGACGGCTCGCAGCTCGAAGAGACGCATGAGGCGGGTCTTCCGGGAATCGGGCTCCCTGCATCGCCGGGCGAGACGAGCCGTCAGCAGACCCTTTGTCGCTTGTCGGTCGTCGGTCGCGTTCGCTCGCTCGGCGCGGTCTATCGTGATATCGGCAACGCGCCGCCGCGTCCTCATGGCGAGGCTGTGAGCAAATCGCCGGAAAAGGGCTGCTGACTTACTCGGCCGCGTCGACCTGGATATCGACCAGCCGACGGCCCTCGAAGCGCAAGCGAGTCACCGACACGCTCGTGTCGTACGGGCTCACGGCGCGGCGATAGACCCACACCTCGACGGAATCTCCGGAGCCCCGATCCAGCTGATCGGGCTCCCCCCAGGCCGCGCGCACCTGGTCTGGCGCCATGCGACGCGTGACCCAGCCCCCGAGGATCGCCCGGCGCAGACCGCGGTCGAGGTCCCGGCGCGCGTCGACGTACGCCTGCCGGCGCAGCGCGTCGGTCGGCGAGACCCGGAAGTCGAGCAGGTCGCGGGCCAAGCCCCGATCGAGCCCGGGACGGTCCTCGACGAACGCCTGCCGCGCCGCGCGCTCCTCAGGCGTCGGCAGCTGCTTCGTGGGCCCCGAGAGGCCGCCGCAGCCCGCGGCGAGCACGACCGCAGCCAGGAAGCCAGCGACAGCTGGCCCCGTGCGGATCGCCGTGCGTGCCGCCATGCTTACGCCTGCTTGAAGACGACCGAGGCGTTGTGTCCCCCGAAGCCGAAGCTGTTGCTTACGGCGACGTCGACGCGTTGATCTCGCGCCTCGTGCGGGATGTAGTCGAGGTCGCAGTTCGGATCGGCGTTGTCGAGGTTCAGCGTCGGCGGAACGACGTTGTGGCGAATCGCCTGGATCGCGATGATCGCCTCGACGGCCCCTGCGGCCCCGATCAGATGGCCGGTCATGCTCTTCGTCGAGCTGACGGGCACCGACGCCGCGGTGTCGCCGAACGCGCGCTTGATCGCGAGCGTCTCCATCGGATCGTTCGAGATCGTCGACGTGCCGTGCGCGTTGATATAGCCGACGTCCGCCGGGGTGACCTGCGCGAGGCGGAGCGCGTTCGCGATCGCGCGTCCGGCACCGACGGCCTCCGGGTCGGGCGCGGTCTTGTGGTACGAGTCGCAGGTTTGGCCGTAGCCCGCAAGGACGGCGTAAATCGGCGCGCCGCGCTTCTCGGCGTGCGCGCGCTCCTCGAGGACGAGGATGCCCGCGCCCTCGCCCATGACGAAGCCGCTGCGGTCGCGATCGAACGGCCGGCAGGCCTTCGTCGGATCGCCGTTGACTCGCGTCAGGGCCTTCAGATTGCCGAACGTCGCGAGCGCCAGCGGGGTGACGGTCGCCTCGGAGCCTCCCGCGATCATCACGTCGGCGGTCCCGTCACGGATGCACCGCGCGGCGAAGGCGAGCGCGTCGTTGCCGGACGAACACGCCGTCGAGACAGCGCAGACCGGCCCCTGAAGGCCGTACATCAGCGCCACCTCGTTCGCACCGACGTCGGGAACTGCCGACGGGACGAGCGTGGGCGAGACGCGCTTGTATCCGTGCCGGACGATGTTGTCCGCCTGGACCTCGATCGAGCGCAGGCCACCGATCCCGGTCCCGATGATCACACCGGTCGACTCCGGGTCGAGCCCGTCCTCGACGAGCTCGCCTCCCGACGCCAGTCCGCTGTGGCCCAGCGCCTGCGAGGCGGCTGCCATGGCGTACTGCACGAAGAAGTCGAGGCGGCGGGCGTTCTTCGGGTCGATACCGTAGCTCTCCGGCGCGAAGTCGAGAATCTGCCCGCTGATGTGGACCGGAAGGTCCGAGGTGTCGAACTTCGAGACCTTGGCGACCCCCGAGCGGCCCGAACAGAGGCTGTCCCACAGACTATCGACGGACATGCCACAGGGTGTGACGCACCCCATTCCGGTCACGGCGACTTCACGCATTCGGGTCTCCCGACTCTCTCCGGCGACGCGACCCGCCCTCCCGGCCGCGCACGACGGCTCGACAGGGTCCGGACGCTCTTCTCTCTTCCCTTCTCTCCCTCCTCCTCCCGCCGCTCCCGGGGGGCAGCGGTCGGCCGGAAGCCCTGCGATTGTAGGAACGCGTTCCGAAAAAGCAACGGGCTCCTGGCGCGGGAGGCGTTCGAGAAAGTTACGGCGGACCGAGTCCGACCGTATTCGACGCTTGCGGAGGACTCGGCGGACGCTTCCGGCGCCTCTCGCAGTCCCCCTTGACAAGGACTATCGGCCGGTTCCGAAAAAGTCTTGAGCCTCGCAGCCGACTTTTTTTCATACGCCCGCCCCCAAGCCATTGAAACAGCTCGCCTTACAGAACTTTCCGCCCCGCTCTATTCGTCGTCGTCTCCGGGCGGGCCGAGAATCTCCAGCAGCGCCTCCGCGAGCGCGCGGTCGATCCAGAGCTCCTGGACGAGCCCGCGGCGCACGACCTCGGTCACCACGTCGGCCTTGCCGGCGCCGAACGCTGCGACGACGATCCCCGGGTGGCCCTTTTCGTCCGCGGCGGCGCTGATCGCCTCGAGATGGGACAGCTTCAGCCCGTGCCAGTGACGGTTGATCTTCGCGAGGCGTCGTTTCTGGGGGGCGGTGAGGTTCGGGCGCGGCAGGAGGACGCCGCCGACGTCGCCGACCACGAGCTTCTGGATCTCCTGCTGGGTCAGGCCGGCGCGCTTGTAGAGCATGCCGAACTTGCTGTACCCGAGCGCGCGATGGGTCGGGCCGAGGCTCGTCAGCATGAGGTCGATGTCGCCGACCAGGCACTTCTTCGACTCGCCTTCGCCGACCGGCAGGAAGATATCGGCGAACGAGGACATGCTTCGCAGGAGCTTGTCGACCGCCGCGACCTCGGCGTCGTTGAAGTCGATCGGCGCGAAGACCGGCACGCCCGACAGCGTGTAGAACGAGCCGCGCCCGCCGTTGATGAACTGATAGAGCCGAGTCGACAGCTGCGACGATGAAAACGAGACGTTGACGTCGCCAAGCGGGTCGCCGCACAGCGGGACGAAGCTGCGCCGTCGCTTGTCGCGGCTGTCATCCCAGAGAGCCTCGAGCGCGGTAATGATCCCCTGGATCGTCCGACCCCAAGTCACCCCCACGACGCGAGCCTCGGCGAGGAGCTGCGCGAAGCGCGGGGCGAACAGGTTCGCAAAGCGGGCGATGCGGCGATCGAGATCCGTCTCGTCGTCCGGCCCGCTGTCCCGCACCCGCAACGAGCGCAGCCGCGAGTTCTTGAACCGCTTGCGAAACCGCGACTTCAGATCCTGGGGATACAGCAGGAGTTCGGCCTCCTGCCACGTCGACTCGCGGATGCGGCCTTTCAAGACCTTCGGCGTGCGAATCAACCAGCCGTGCTTCTCCGCCGTGTTCAACAGTCGCGACACGCCGGGCTGACTGATATCGAGCCGCTTCGCGATGTTCTTCTGGTCCACCCCGTCCGCGCAGAGGCGCGCCGCTGCGACCGTCTGCGCGGCGCGCAGGTCGTCGGGATCCGTCTTTCTCTTCGCCATCGATTCGCCTCCAGAGCCGATGCGAGATCTTACCGAAAGAGCGAGAGCTTATGCACCAGGTTCGTTGCGTCGAATTCGTATGAGACCGGAACAACGATTCGCTCGAGAGCACGCCGTGAATAGAAATTCTCCTCTTGAAATAAATTGCCACTCTGGCATCCTGGGACGCTGCAGGCGTTAGCGAAGGTGGGCAGCGGCACGAAGTGAGAGCGCGGAGGGATGGCGATGCCGGAGGATCCGAAGAAGCGCTTCTGGGAGCGTGATACGTGGAGCGACTCGGGCGCGGAGTGCGCGCTGAAGGAGGCCATCGCCGCGGCGTGGGCGACGGCATTCGCCAAGACGGGTGACAAGAACCTCGCGGATGACGGGAGCCAGGAAGCCGCCCTCGAGGTTCTGGCGAAGAAGAGCCCCAGCGATTTCAACGGCGCGATCCACCTCGTCCGCTACATGTGCCGTTGCGCTTTCTGCCGAGCGATCTCGCAGCTTCGCAAGGATCAGCGCTGCTGCCGCTACGGCGACGCCGTCGACCAGATCGTCGACGACCGGCTCGACCACACCCTGCTCGCCGAGTGGCGCGAGGCGGGAGAGCGCGCCCGGGCCGCGATCGCGGCCCTCCCCCCCGACCGGCGGTGCATTCTCGAGGCGAAGCTGCGGGGCAGGACGGGCAAGAAGATCGCCGCGGACGTGGGGCTGTCCGAGGCGACCGTATCGCGCCGGCTGGCGAAAATCCTCGACCAGCTGCGCGACGACACCGACCGGCAGGGGTGGGATTTCGGCGTGCTTGCGGCCGCCGTCTCCGATTTCGAGCACGGAGACGGCGGCCGCGAGTAGACAGCGGGCAGTCACGTCGGTCAGCCGAGCAGCCCGTTGAAAGAGGGCTCCGAGCGCGCCGCCATCTCGCCGGATTGCCTTTTTCAACGGTCAGCCGAAGTGGTGCGGCACGACGCGGGCCTCGAACACGTCGAAGCACGCCTCATCGTAGAGCACGGCCGCCTGCTCGGACGTGAGCAGGCGGTGGAACGCCGCGCCCATCACCGCTGCCGCGAAGAAGTTCGTGAACACGATCTGCGGTACGGTGCTCGCCGCGAGATCGACGCACGACGGGCCGGGCACCTCGTCCGCCGGATGGGCGATCTCCGGGTGGAAGCGTGTGATCGGCACGTTCAGGTCCCGCCCCTCGCTGCGCACGTAGACCTGGACGTTGCCGTACGTGCCCCGCTGCTCGCCCTCGACACCGTCGTTGCCGCCCGAGATCAGCACGACGTCGTCGAGCTGCTCGCACCGCGCTCCGATCAGCTTGCGCGTCGCGTGGTTGTCGACGCACGAGAACACGATGTCGCGCTCGACGATCAGCTGGTCGACGTTGTCCTCGTCCACGTAGCACTCGACCGGCCGCAGGTTCAGCCGCGGGCGGCCGAAAGCCGCGCTCAGCTGGCCGCAGACGAGCGCCGCCTTGTTGCCGAGGTCGGGGACCTCCATACGCGCCTGGTTGCGCTCCTCGAAGGTGTCGCCGTCGATCAGCGCGACGCGGATCTTCACGTCCTTCAGCGACGCAGCGAACATCGTCACGACCCGAGCCAGGAAGGACCCGATCCCGCCCAGACCGACGATGACGATGCGGCCGTCCCGCAGCCTCTCCGCGTCGATGCCCGGAAACGGGCGCTCCGCGGCGACTTCGGGGGCGGAAGTCCCGCCGGCGGCCTCACTTGCTGTAGGTGTTGCGCGTACCATCGCGGCTCCGTTCGTCCGTCTTCGACCGCGCGTAGCGGTACGGGTCCTTGTCGATGATCACCTGGTCCTGCCACTCGAACGGCACCGGCGGCGGCTCACACGGCTCGACGGGGCCGAAGAACTCGTCGGGCATGATCCCGAAGCGCTGGCCGTCCATGACGAAGTCGATCCAGAAGCTCGGGCGGTCGCTGTCGACGTGACCTGCGATGATGTGCAGGCCGTCCTTGAACTCCTCGTCGCGCTGGTCGGTGGCGCTCGCGTACGCCGCCAGGTCGCCGTGGCTGTGGGCGTCGCCGAACACGACGTGGCCCGGCGGCAGCTCGGTCGGGTCGGTGTACTTGATGTCGGAAGCGGTGTACCACTTGCCGCTCCACGACTCCCACATGCGGACGCGCTGCTCGGGGCAGTACCACACGAACCGCTTGTTGAGCACGTCGAAGAGCAGCACCAGCGCCGCCTCGCCGCCGTGCAGCTCGAACGCCCAGCGGAAGAAGGTCAGCATGCTCGCGACCATCTCGCCCGGAATCTCGGGGCACAGGAGGTCGCAGCCCTCACGGTGTGCGGCGAGACCGGCGGCCCAGTCGTCGACCCGAGCGCTCGTGCGGTAGAGCTCGGTGTGGCGCTCGAGGAACACGCCGTTCTCCGCGACGACGTAGCGCATGCTCCCGGCCGGCAGGGGCGGCAGCTGCGCGTCGGTCGTTTCCAAGACGATGTCGATGTCCATCCGGGTGACTCCCTTCTGCATCTCACGAGCTCGATTCGGCCGCCGGTGGCTGGCCGGTTCGGGCCATGAGGAGGTTGATCAGCTCGTCGGTGTCGGACAGGTCGCGCGGCTGCTGCTGGCGCCCGAGGTGGCGCTCGATGACGCCGCGCACGGTCTTGCCCGTCGGCTTCCACGCGATGTCGAGGACGAAGCGCGGATCCTCGATCGAGCACTGCTCCCAGCGGCAGACGTCCCCGGCCACACGCGGGTCGAGGCCGTCCTCCGACGCCTTCGAGAAGCAGCTCTTGCCCTCGTTGTGCTCGGAGGACTGGTTGAACCCGCCCCCCCACAGGTGGGACAGAACGGCGTCGAGCTGCCGCAGCGGCGACAGCATCTGTCGCGCGCGCTCCGCGTCGATCGACCCCGCCGCGAGGGCAGCCTGGACCTGCTGCTGGAGCGCCTTGCCGAGGTACTGCGTGCAGAACCACGCGACGCAGCCGTACGAGTTCGGGCTGACGTTGAGCAGGTTGCACCAGTGGAGCTCGCTGTCGAGCCCGGTCAGCGGCTCGTTGCGGTAGAACACCTCGCAGCGGGGCGTCACGCGGCCGTTTGCGAACGGCACGACGACGACGACGTACGGCGTCGCGAGCCTGAAGTCGCGATAGAGCGCCTCCTCGCCGAGCGGGATCGGGCTCTCCGGGTCGAGCCAGCGGATCCAGCGCAGGGCCGGCTCGAGCTCGAGGACCCAGATCGTCTGCGCCCCGCACGTCACGCGCCAGCGCGCGCACGGAGGGAGCGGTTCATCGGTCAGGCCGCGCATGGCCTCCGACTGGATCATGCCGATCACGTCGCTGCTGGACACGGACCGCGACGCGGCCCCCGGCAGCTCGATCTCGACGGTCGAGTCGCAGAACGTCAGCTTCTCCATCGCGCCTCTCCCTCCGGACGGGTGCCATCTCCGCGGAGTTGAGCCGCCGCGAAGCGGTCGGATCCGACTCCGCGCGCATGGGCTGCCCGCCAGCTGCCAGCACCACGGGCACGTCCGCCGGGGCAGCCCATGCGGCCCTTGACGGACGAGCGCTGCACGAAGCTCAGCATGTTGTCCGTGTCCTGGAGCACGCGCTCGTCCTCATTCTCGACGATCTCGCCCGCGATGACGGCGACCGCGTCGGGCGAGATATTCATCTGGCGCTCGAACAGCCGGCGCGCCTGGGTGACGGTCAAGCCGCCGACGCGGAACGTGCCGGAGTGGATGCCGTGGTGGACGAGCAGCCCCTGGCCATCGCTGACCTGCGGGTTCGCGGCGGAGTCCGCATCCGGGGCGCCGCCGCCGATCGGGGCGTCGGCGAGAGGACGTTGGGTGCGGTCGACTTCTCTGTGACGGACTTGCATGGACGGTTCCTTTCGATCGAAGTCGGAGTCGGAGTCGGAGTCGGAGTCGGCGGCAGGCTCGGAGTAGGAGTCGGGGTCGGCGTCGGACGC
>CAYMRB010000057.1:0-31534 GCA_964392615.1 uncultured Planctomycetia bacterium
CGGGCACCGTGCCAAACCTCGGGGCGCAAGCGATCTGCCGTGGCGACGTAGGGGAAGGAGGAGGGAGAGGGAGGGCGAAGACGCGGAAAGGGATGAAGCCCCGAGGTTTGGCACGGTGGTTGCGCCGCAGGAAGGGAGGAGCGAAACACGCTCAACACCCACAAGGAGGCGGCGGGGGGAGGACACCGTGACGGGGGAGGACACCGTGACGGGAGAGGACACCGTGACGGGGGCGGGGGCGGAGGCGGAGGCGATAACGGAAACAGTGACGGGGGCGGAGGCCGAGGCCGATTCCGACTCCGAATCCGAATCCGAATCCGAGTCCGACTCAGCCGCCCGTCCTCTTCGGAACCGGGCAGCAGACTCGGAACCCGATCTTGTGCGAGCGGTTGCCGTGGCCGCGGTGACGGAAGGAGGCGCGGCAGGCGCCGGGGTAGCTGCGCCAGGAGCCGCCGCGCAGGACGCGTTCGTTGGTGCCTTCGGTCGGGCCGGTGGGATCGGTCTGCGCGGTGCGGTCGTAGTCGTCGTAGCGGTCGGCGCACCACTCGCTGACGTTGCCGTGCATGTCGTGGAGGCCCCAGGCGTTCGGGGCGAGGCTGCCGCATGGCAGGGTCTTGGCGCGATTCACGCCTTTCTTGCCGTCGGCGTAGACGTAGCCGCCGTGGTAGTTCGCCTGGTCGGTCGAGATCGTCTCGCCGGTCGAGAACGGCGTGTCCTTCCTGGCGCGGCACGCGTACTCCCACTGGGCTTCGGTGGGAAGCGTGTACACGCGGCCCTTTTCCTGCTCGGCCGACCGACTGGTCAGTGTCTTGCAGAACCGCTCGGCGTCATTCCACGCGATGTTGACAACCGGTTGTCTCGCTCCCTTGAACTCGTCCGGGTAGTCGTGACCGACTCTCTTGGCGGGGTCTTTCTGCTCGGGATCGGTGACCGCTTGGTAGTGCTCCTGCGAGACCTCGCCGATCGCCATGTAGAAGGGTTCGGTGAGCGTCACCTCATGGCGCGGATGCTCGTCGTGGAACCAACCCGCCTGCGCATTCGGCATCTTGCAGCGACGGGCCACCTCGAGCGCGGAGTCCCGCGAGCCCATGCGGAACTTGCCGGCGGGGATCAGCACGAATCGCATGCCAACCGAGTTCTCGAAGCCGACCGGCACGCCGAGCTCCTTCGCCGTCGCGATCTGCTCGGGTGACACCTTGGCCCACCTGAGCACTCTGTTGAGCGCCGCCTCGGCCTCATGCCGTCGGAATGCTTCGACGACCTCGGGGGGAAAGCGAAACGTCGGCGCCTCAGCCGGATCGAATCCCTTCAGGTGCGGTTGATTCAATCGCTTCGCAATCGGCACATACGTCCACGCGTTCTGCCCGAACGACTTGCCGAGCAGCTCGGCGTACTCGGGCAGGTGCTGCTTCACCTGATCGCGCGTCCGGAGATGGCAAACGTGCTCGCCCTTGGGCCCGAGCGCTTCGAACGAGCTCTGTCCCCCACCGGACTCCGGACGAGTCGCGCCGTTGCAGTTGAACCACGCTTGAACGCCCTCGGCCCAGAACTCGCCGACGCCGCCCTCGATCGCGTACCCGCGGAAGCGACCGCTATCCCTGGCCTTGGCGTACAGCTCTCTCAGCCGCGAATCGAACGGCTTGTCGACGCCGGCGATCACGCCCTGCAGACCGTGGGCGAACTCGTGAATGAAGATGTTCTCGCCCTTCCAGGGGTCGCCTTCGAACTGCAGCACGTTCTCCTCGCCGCAGCTGACCGAGCCGCCTCCCAACCCGCGGGCGCGGTAGTTCCACCACGCGCTCATGCCCCGACACTCGGGCAGGTCGTTCTGCATCTCCGTGTAGGCCATGACGCTCGCGTAGAGCCGCCGCTTGCCGCTGAGCTTGTCCATCACGTCGGGTCGCTTGGCGAGAAGCTGTCTCGCCAGATAGGCGACCTCTTGAAGCGCGTGCTGCGAGACCTTCTCGGAGCCGACCACGAGAAGTCCGTCGGCCACGACGTGCTGCTCATAGAACGGATCGAGCGTCTTCAGCAGCGCTTCGGCGCGAGCGACGTGCTCGGCGGAGGCTTCCTCTGCCGCGGGGCAGCAGCAGGTCCACACGAGACAGCACACGCCGCCGACGAGCATCAGACTGTCGTTTCGAAAGAGCATCGCGTGCATCGGAGGTCTCCTTCGTCTTCTAGGCTGGTCGTGGAACGTTGTATCACAAGTCGCCCTCTCGAATCCCATCGTGGGCGCGATTCGCGCTACCAAGACCCTACCGTTTCGGCTAGATTGGTAGTCGCCGGTTCGGACAAGATGCTGACTTGACTCCGACAGGAGAGCCCTCGATGAAGAGCGCCAGGCTCCGAGCGTTGTGGTGCGGCCGCAGGGCTCCTTGCGTCCTTCCCGCGACGTTGCTCATCGCCTGCGGCGTCGCGTTGCCGGTCGCCGGCGCCGAGACGAAGGCCGAAACGAAGCCCGCCGGGTCGTTCCAATGGCAAGCGTGGGCGTTCGACCGGGGCAACGCCGAGGTGTTCGCCAACCCGGACATCTACGCCGACTATCGCGACAAGCATCCGGAGCTCGTGGCAGGAGACGGAGGCGAGCTTCCGTGGTCGATCGAGTACGACATCGACTTCCCCGTCGACGCGACGTACACGCTCCACGTGCGGTACGGGTCGCCCGAACCGCGCCCGGTGGTCGTGTGGCTCGACGACCGCCGCGTCGGCACGTGCCTGGGCCGCGCGACGGGCAACGCGCCACCGTTCCTCGATCGGCACCCGCGGCACGACCGGCCTCGACACGCAAAGGGCTTCCACGGGGTCGAGTGGGAGGAGGCCTGCGAGCTTCCGGCCACTGCGGGCAAGCATACGCTTCGCTTCACTCGGAAGGGCCGTCCACCACGACTCAGCGCGCTGCGCATCGAGTCGCCGGTCGCGTTTCCGAAGGATTGGCGGTTCGCTCCACCCGCAGTCCGAGTCGATCGGATCCCTCCCGCTTGGCGCCGCGCCTTCCTGCCGCCGGATGCCGTCAATCCGGCGACGTTGCGGCCCGCCATCGAGGGCATGACGGCCGACTTCGGTTCGCGCTATCCGAACGGTGAGCGCTACCTGAGCCGCTTGGCTGAGCTCGAGCACCAACGACGCGCCGCTGACGATGGTGCGCCGGAGCAGAAGGAGGAGGTCGAGAAGGCGCTGCACGCTCTGCAGCAGGAGGCCGTGCTCGCACATCCGGCGCTCGACTTCGACAAGCTGCTGTTCTTCACGCAGATCGACCGCGGCGTCAGCATCTACACCGGCCACCTCAGCCGGGACAATCCGGGCGGCAACCTCTGCGTCCTGTCGCCGGTGTCGCCGGACGGCGAGGTCACCGAGCTGGTCCCCGAGCTCGACGGCGTGTTCGGACGCTATGATCTGTCGTTCGACGCGACCAGGGTCGTGTTCTGTCACGCCAAGAAGAGCGGCCGGTATCGCATCTACGAGATCGACATCGACCCCGCCACCGGTCGTCGCGCGAGCGACGAGCTGCGCCAGCTGACGTTCGAGTCGGCCGGTGAGGCGAAAGACGTCCTGCGCTACGGCGGCACCTCCTACGGTCGCGGGTACGACGACATGGATCCGTGCTACCTGCCCGGCGGCAAGATCATGTTCGCGACCACGCGCGCCGAACGCGCTGTCCTCTGCGCACCTGTGACCGCGACCACGCTGCACGTCATGGATGCCGACGGCAGGAACATGCGCTGCATCTCGAGCGGCCAGGTCAACGAGCTCGCACCGTGCCTCCTCGACGACGGACGCGTCGGCTACACGCGCTGGGAGTACGTCGACAAGGGATTCGGCAACGTGCAGAGCCTCTGGGCGGTGCGTCCGGACGGCAGCGGCTCGGACCACCTGTACAAGAACAACGTCGTCCGGCCCGCGTCGATGATCAACGTGCGGAGCATTCCGAACAGCCGCATGTTCGTGACGATCGGAGTCGGGCACCACGGCGGTCTCGCCGGCCCGGTGATCCTGGTCGACAACCGGATCGACCGACGCCATCCGCGCAGGATGACGAACATCACGCCCGAAATCTCCTACCCCGGCATGTATCCCATGACGCGAGGCGTCGGCTACTTCCGCGAACCGTACCCGTTTTCCGAGAAGTTCTTCCTCATCTCGCACAACCCGGCGTCGGAGGCGAAGCCGGCGCGCTTCGGCCTCTACGCTCTGGACAGGTGGGGCAACCGAGCCGAGCTCTACTGCCATCCGGAGCTCTCGAGCTTCCAACCGATTCCTCTGCGGCCGCGCCGCAAACCGACCGAGATCCCGCCGGTCGCCGCGGAGAAGCCGCTCGCTGAGACCGATGCTGCGCCAGAGAGACCGCGTCAGGCACTGGCGACGCTCTTCCTGCAGGACGTGTACCAGGGCCTGACCGGAATCGAGCGCGGCCGCGTCAAGTTCGTTCGCGTCATGGAAGCGATGAACCTGTCGTGGCACGACGCGTGGCGATCGGGCCAGCAAGGCGACGGCGCGGGCATGCAGGCCTCGGCGGTGAGCTTCGGCGCCGACGTCGCGATCAAGAAGATCCACGGCGTCGTGAAGGTCCACGAGGACGGCTCCGCTCTCTTCCGCGTGCCGGCAGAGAAGAACCTCTTCTTCCAGGCGCTCGATGAGAACTACATGGAGCTGCAGCGCATGCGGACGTTCGTCAACCTGATGCCCGGCGAGAGGAGATCGTGCATCGGCTGCCACGAGGTTCGCAGGAACGCTCCGAAGTTGAGCCGCGCCAGACCGCAGGCTCTGGATCACCCCGCACAGACGCTCGCGCCGCAGCCGGGGGATAGCGGCCCGCGCACCGTCCACTACGCCCGCGACGTCCAGCCGATCTTCGACGCGTACTGCGCCGGCTGCCATGGCGGCGCGGAGCCGGCCGCGGAGCTGGACCTCGCCGATGTGCTGACCGAGAAGTTCAGCCAGTCGTACGAGAGTCTCGCCAAGCGACAATTGGTCAGCTATCTCGAAGGTGGCTTCGGCAGCGCGAACGTGCCGGCGGAGCTGCCGCTGACGTTCGGCTCGCATCGCAGTCCATTGGTCGAGCGGCTGCGTACGGAGCCGTGCAAATCGGATCTCACGCGCGAGGAGTTCATCCGCATCGTGACGTGGATCGACGCGAATGCTCCGTACTACGGCACGCACGAAGGCAAGAAGAACCTGAGGTGGAAGGACGAGCCGGACTTCCGGCCGCTGCCGTCGTCCACCGAGTGAATCCAGCGTGCACTCATGAGGCGAAATCCCACGTACCCGATCGTCGCGCTGCTGGCCGCAGGCATCGCGATCACGACGCCATCGCTGACGAGTGCCGATTACGTCGGTCCGGTCGCCGTGACCGCCGCAAAGGACGGATCGACGCTCTTCGTCGCCGCCTCCGACGCGCAGCAGGTGCTGACCGTCGACGCCGCTGCGGGCCGAGTGGTGCGACGCAGCGACGTGCCGGGCGCGCCGACGGCGATGGCGCTCGGGCCCCGAGGCAACGTGCTGTACGTCGCGTGCGCGGCGCCACGGAGCGCGGTCTGCGCGATCGACACGGTCTCGGGCGAGGTCGCCGCCTCGATTCCCGCGGGTCATACAGCGACGGGCCTCGCGATCAGTCCGGACGGCGAGAGGCTCTGGGTGTGCAATCGTTTCGACAACGACGTCGCGGTGATCGACATCGCGTCGAAGTCGACGACCGCGAGAATCCCGACGGCGCGCGAGCCGGTCGGCGCCGCGATCACTCCCGATGGCAAGTCGGTCTTCGTGATCAACCACCTGCCGAACGATCCGGCCGACACGTTCGACGTCGCCGCGCGCGTGACGGTGATCGACGCTGCGACGAACTCGACGACCACGATCCGCCTGCCCAACGGCTCCTCGAGCCTGCGCGGCGTGTGCGCGTCGTCCGATGGCCGATTCGTCCTCGTCACTCATATCCTGGGCCGCTACCACCATCCGACGACGCAATTGACCCGAGGGTGGATGAACACCAACGCGGTGAGCGTGCTCGACGCGGTCGAGAAGAAGCTCGTCAACACGGTACTGCTCGACGACGTCGAGCTCGGCGCGGCGAATCCGTGGGGCGTCGCGACGACCGCGGACGGCAAGTCGATCTGCGTGACGCACTCCGGGACGCACGAGCTCAGCGTCATCGCGACGCCGGCTCTGCTCGCCGGACTGCGCGCCAGGCCGCGACAATACGACTCCGACGTCACGAACGTGTCCGAAGACCTGGCGTTTCTGGTCCCGATGCGACAGCGCATCCGATTGGGCGGCTCCAAGGTCGACGCGAAGATCAACGGCCCACGCGGCGTGGCCGTCGTCAGCAACCGCGCCTACGTCGCGTCGTACTTCACCGACCGCCTCGCCGTCGTCGATCTGGACGCGCGGCCCGGCGCGCCGATCTCGACCATCGCCCTCGGCCCCGACCCGAAGCTCACGCTGGTGCGGCGCGGCGAGATGCTCTTCCACGACGCCGAGATCTGCTTCCAGGAGTGGCAGAGCTGCGCGAGCTGCCACCCCGATGGCCGCGTCGACGCATTGAATTGGGACCTGATGAACGACGGCCTCGGCAATCCGAAGAACGTCCGCAGCATGGTGCTCGCACACCGAACACCGCCGTCGATGGCCTCCGCAGTGCGCGCCACGACCGAGCAGGGCGTGCGGGCGGGCATCCGGTTCATCCTCTTCTCGGTCCGCCCCGAGGAGGACGCCGTGGCGATCGACGAGTACTGCAAGTCGCTCGCGCCGGTGCCCAGTCCCTATCTGGTCGACGGCGAGCTCAGCCCGGCGGCCCGGCGCGGAAAGGAGTTGTTCTCCGACGAGGAGGTAAACTGCGCGAGGTGCCACCCGGCGCCGCTCTTCACCGACCGGCGCCTGCACGACGTCGGCAGTCGCGCGGCACACGATGCCCGCGACGCGTTCGACACGCCGACGCTGATCGAGTGCTGGCGGACGGCCCCCTACATGCACGACGGTCGATACGTGACCGTCAAAGAGCTACTGACGACCGGCGAGCATGGCCACAAGGGAACCGGCGTCGCTGAGCTCACCGAGCAGCAGCTGAGCGACCTGATCGAGTTCGTGCTGTCGCTGTAGACTCGAGTCAGAACGTCGGGCACATGCCGACGTCGTAGTCGCACGCCGGGAGCCCGTCCGGCTCGAAATCGTGGCCGCACGAGTACGGCCCGGGCCACGGCGGCTCCTGCTCGTCGGCGCCGCGGAACAGGAAGTTCAGCATGCCGACCGCATCGGAGATCGTCACCGCGCCGTCGTCGTCCGCGTCGGCGGCGTCGAGACAGGTCAACGGATCGTCGCCGAGGAACAGCGCGTTGAGGATGCGCACCGCGTCCGCGAGATCCACTTCGCCGCTGATATTCGCGTCGCCGCGCACGAAATCCGGCGCCTCCGGCTCGAGCACTCTGTCGCGAGACTCTTCGACGATCTCGAGCACCCGTAGCTCGCTGAGATCCGCGTCGAGAAGGCGGAACACCGCTTCCTCGATCTGCTGGCCCCGAACCACGACCGGCTCGCGGTACTCCGCGACGTGCGCGTCGCCCACCGGGGGATCGAGGAAGACCCAGTACTCGCGGTTCTCGTTGTGGTGGTCGGCCGCGTGGACGAGATCCCAGTAGTTCGTCGACGTGCGCGTCTCATCGCCGGCGGTGAACGTGGCGGCGACGATGTTCTCGGGGCCGGTGCCGATCAAGAACCCGTGATGCCGCGTCGTCACGTCCAAAGTCTCACCCGTCGTCGCACGAACCGAGGTGTGGAATAGGGACAGGGACAGGTACTCGCAAGACGCCCAGCCCACGTGTGTTCCATCGGGGAAGTTGCCGCGCATGGAGAACGCGAGCGACGACAGGAAGAGGTCATCCAGCACGAGCTCCGTGTTCGATTCGCCCTCGGCGTCGCTCGCGAAGACGGTGAAAACGGGGAACCGGATGGCCACGGAGAGCGTCGCGCCTCCGACGGTGAAGTCCTGCTGAAACTCGTACCGGTAGTCCGTCAGACCATCGCCCGGCGACACGTCGCAGGTGAATTCACCGGAGCTCTGCGGCACTGCGACGGTCTGCTCCAGGCCGATGCGCAGCTCCTCGATCAGGTCGCCGGTGACCGTCCCCGCGCGTCCGGGTAGCTCGAGCCGCCCCGACACGAAGCTCGCCACCGACAAGACATCGTACTCCTCCCCCAACGTCCGGAACTCCTGGAACACGCCGCACACCTCGGTCGCCGGGGGCACGATGACCGCCAGCGTCGGCGCCTCCTCGTCGGCCTCGCGCAGGAACGGACGCATCTGCTTGAACACGACCCGCCGGTTGCCCTCGTCGTCGGCGACGACCTTGAACTCGAGGTCGAGCAGGATATCGCCCAGAGCGGTCTCGAAGCGCGGCACGAATGCCTCCGCGGCCTGCGTGACGAGCTCGGCGACCGTCCGCGCCTCATCGATCGACAGCACCCATTCGCCTTCGGGCACCTCGGTCGACGGTCGCACTCGATCGACCCGCGTCACGGCGCCGCCGTCGACCTCGACGAGGATCTTCTCGGCGAGCACGCCGGGCTCGGGGCTGACGACGCTCTCCTCGCCGGCCTGCACGTTGATCAGGATGCGGTCGTCGCCCGGCACGACGGGATTGCCGGTCAACACGACGCCGTTGGCCTCCTCCTCGACGAACGCCGGATTGACGAGCACGCCCATCTTCGCGACGTCGTGCGGTGCCTGCCAGAACTCGCGTTCGTTGTACGCTCGCGGCAGCCAGACGCTCGACCAGACGCGCCGGAATCCGCGCTCGAGCGTGCGCTCGTTGTTCGTCGGATCGCAGAGCGACGGGTCTTCGTCGTCCCCGTCCAGATTGTCCGCCGCGCATGCCGACGTCGAACGATACAGCCCCGCACCGTTGAACGGCACGATGTCCTCGAAGTTCGACGACGATCGGAAGCGCGCCTTGACCTCCGGCGCTCCGAGCAGAGCCTGCATACGCTCCATCGTCGCCGTGACGATCTCCGGCGCGACAAAGCCGTGGTCCTCGGCATGGTTGACGAGGTCGTCCAATCGGCTCGTCCGGTACACCGGATCCGTGCGGAAATCCTCGTCGTCCTCGAGGTACTCGAGGTACTCGAGGTACGTCATCGTGCGGCCTTGGTCGAGAACGAGAATGCGGCTCTCCTCGAGAAAACGCTGGTACCACGCGAACGGCACCGCGAATCCGTTCGCGACGTTCTCCGACGGTAGTACCGTGCGCAGAAGCGCGAGGTTCGTCGCCTTCGCGCCATACTTCGCCACCGCGTCCGGAACGGTCGCGATCTCGTCGAGCGACGCCAGGTCGACGACCGAGAGATCGAACGTCGGCAGCCCGGGAAGGCGTGGCCGATTCTCCTGCCACCAAGTCTCGGCCTCGTCGGTCTCCGCCAAACGCACCTCGAGCGTGCGAGCGGAAACGTCGATGCGAACGAGCTGATCGCGAAACGCGTCGAGCCGCTCGGCGAAGTCCGCCGCGAAGACGTTCGGCGTCCCCCTCTGCGCGAGCCGCAGGTTCAGGTGCGAGAGCTCGGTCTGCGACGTTCCGGTGACGACCGCACCGACCGGAGAAGTCAGGTCGCCGGGAGCCTCGTCGACGACGATGATGTCCTGCACGGTGAGCGAGCCCTCGTCGCTCGCCGCGGCCACCGTCTCGACCGTGTGGAATCGCACGACGCCGTAAGCCGTGCCGGTCGTGTACGCAGCGTAGTTGCCGGCCGTCCCCTCGGGAACGTAGACGCGGAACGTCACGTCTTCCCAGTCTTCGACGTGGTCGAGAACCCGACGCTCGATCGGCGCGTAGACGACCGGCCGCAGGGCGCACGTCGCCCGAACCTGCTCGAGAACCCACTCTACCTCCTCGGGCAAGGGCAGCTCATCCTCGCTCGCCGGATCGGTGTAGAAGTCCACCCCCCAGAGCTCCTCGTCGTCGTCGGTGCGAATGCGGTTGAGCGTGCCGGCGAAATACTGTCGTCCCGCTCGCTGCTGGACGATGCGGCGATACTCCGCGTCATCCAGCCCGGGGAAGCGATCCGAGAACTCCGCCGTCATGAAGTCGAGGTGGAACGGGTACAAGTCGACGTTCTGGTAGACGGTCTGCAGAAGGCTCGGATCGTCGCGCGCCGGCACGAGGAACTTCGTCGTCGCGCGGAGGTCGGGGCGCGATCGACTCGGCACGGAGATCTGCTCGAACGCGGCCACATCGGGCACGTTCTCGAGGTAGTTCGGCGCCTGGCCGAGAGCTGCGAAGATGAGAAGGGTGGAGATCATGGCATGTGCGCGTTCAGTTGGGGATCGCTGGTTCGCAGAATACTAGGTTCGGCGGCCATCAGAATCCAGCGTTGCACGGCGCGGGGCTCTCGCCCATCAATGCGCCGCCGCCCTGAAACAGGTGACTCAACAAGTAAAGTGTATCCGAAATACTGAGTTCGTCGTCGCCGTTCACCTCGGATACGCCGGGACAGGGCAGCGCGCCGCCGAGGAACAGGTGGTTGAGCACCGTGAGTGCGTCGCTCAAATCGACACGCCCGTCGCCGTTGGCGTCACCTCGGGCGACCAACCGCGAACCGCACGCGTTCGTGTTCAGGAAGACTCTCCCGCGCGGCGAGCCCTCGGACGTGAACGCGAGATCGATCGCGCCGTCCTCGTCGATGTCGCCCAGCGCGAGGACCGCCCCGCGGTCGAGACCGGTCGCGACGGTCTCGCCGCCCGTCCACTCCGGGCCGTCCTCGCCATCGCCGGACACGAAGACCTTGTACGAGCTGACGGAGCTGCCGACCGACAGGGTGACGACGTCGAGCGCGTCATCGCGATTCATGTCGGCGATCTCGAGAAAGCGCGCCGCGCCCCGCACGGGCAGGGTCCGGCTCGGCCGCGCTGGAAAACGGAACGGATCCTCGCCGAACGCGGCACCGAAGTAGACGGAGAGCTGCTCGCCGCTGGTCGCAAAGAGGTCGGATCGGCCGTCGCCGTCGACGTCGGCCGCACGGAAGCGGTGCCCGCCTCCCGGGAGACTGCCGCGAACGGGGCTGTCGAACGAGCCGTCGCCTCGGCCGAGGCAGATCGAGACCTGCGTGCCGCCGCCGATCGCGACGTCGGCGTTGCCGTCGCCGTCATAATCGCCGGTCGCGATCATGTGGCCGGGTCCCGCTCCGGAAAGGGAGCTCACCGCGAAACGACGGCCGCCCTCGTTCAGCAGGACGACATGGCCGCCTCCCGGGCCGATCTCCGGACCGATGCCCAGGAATCCCCCCATGCTGATCGCGACCAGATCGGGACGCCCGTCGCCGTTGAAGTCGGCCTTGTCGATGTGCCACACGCCGGACAGGACGCTCACGCTGACCGGGCGGTCGAAGAGTGCGCCGCCGGGCTCCCGTCGGCCGTAGAAGAACATCACCTCCGACGACATGAATCCGACCGCGGCCGCGTCGGGGATTCCGTCGTCGTCGAAGTCGGCGATCTTCATGTCGAACACGTGCGCCCAGGGCACGTCGAGCTCGATCGCCTCTCCGAAGCCGCCGCTTCCGTCGCCGAGATAGAGGTGCCGTCCGATGGTGAGATCGAGGTGGCCATCGCCGTCGAAGTCGAACAGCAAGTTCATGCCGAAGTTGTCGTCGATGGAGAAGACGGCCTGCGGGTCGAACTGCGGCAGGCAAGGCTCCTGCCCGCGGGCGTCGCGCCCCGAAAACGAAGCGGCAACCGCGACGAGCAGGACTGTCGCTCGCGCATTGATTCTCGCACGATTCGAGCTCATGCCGGTTTCCTTGCGAATGGGAGCTGTGTCGGACGACGGGCGGTTCTCGCGTCCACGCTGCGCGCTACTCGCACGACGTGGGGCTTTCCCCCACCGGGACGGGCCCGCCCTGAAACAGGAAGTTCAACACGAAGAGCGCGTCGGAGACATCCACGTCACCGTCGCCGTTGACCTCGGACGCGGCAGGGCACACGAGCGCGCTACCTAGGAAGAGGTGGCGGAGTATCGCGACCGCGTCGCTCAGATCCACACGCTCGTCACCGTTGCCGTCGCCGCGTTCGACGAGGCCGGCGGTACACACGTCTTGGTTCACGAAGAAGCGACCGCGGTTGTTGTCCTCAGTGGTGAACACGAGATCGGGAGCGCCGTCCTCGTTGATGTCGCCGACCCCGAGTACGGAGCCGCGGGTCAGTCCCGTCTCCACGGAATCGGCCGGCACCCACGTCGGCCCGTCGTCTCCATCCTGCCCGACGAAGACTCGGAACAACGTCGAGGTCGACGTGGACACGGACATCGCGACCACGTCGAGCCGATCGTCACGGTTCAAGTCGACGAGCTCGATGAAACGCGCCGTGCCGCGCACGGAGAGCGCCACCGAGGGGCGAGCCGGAAAGCGAATCGGATCGCCGAAATCGCGACCGAAGTAGACGAGCACTTGGGCACCGCCGGTCGCGAAGAGGTCCGACCGTCCGTCTCCGTCGACGTCGGCCGCTCGGAAACGATGTCCCTGCCGATTGCCCAGGCTGCCACCGATCGGCGCGTTGAACGTCCCGTCTCCCCGTCCGATGAAGATCGCGACTTCAGATCCCGAGCCGGTGGCGATGTCGGGGATCCCGTCGCCGTTGAAGTCCCCGTTCGTCAGCATGTGACCGGGACTCGACGAACTCGAGAGCCTCGCGACTTCGAACCGGCGCCCCCCCTGGTTGAGCAGGACCGCGTGGCGGCCTCGGCCGAAGTTGATGGCGACGAGATCGGGGCGGCCGTCGCCGTCGTAATCGTCCTTGGCGAGATGCCAGACGCCGGGACCGACCGAGGCGACGCTGACCGCGACGCCGTTCTCGAAGAAGCGTTCCGGCCCCGCGCCGCGCCGGCCGTAGTAGAACATCACCTGCTGCGACACGAATCCGCAGATCGCCGCGTCGAGGATGCCGTCGCCGTCGTAGTCGTCCGTCTGCATGTCGAACGCGACATCCCACGGCGCCGGGATGCGGATCCCCGGGCCGAAATCGCCGGTCCCGTCGCCGAGGTAGAAATCGAGCCCGACCGTCAGGTCGACGTGGCCGTCGCCGTTGAAGTCCTCGAGCAGATTCATGCCGAAGTTCCGGGCGACGCTGAACGACGTCCCTCCCACGAAGTCCGGGTGGCACGGTTCCTGCCCGTACGCGCTGCCCGCTGCGGCCAGGACGAGCTGGACGAGGACCACGAACAGCAGGGGCGTTCCGGCTCTTCTCATTCCGATTCCGTGATGATGGTGACTGAAGGTCGACGCGAGACCCGCTCCGCTCTTCCACTCCCGCCGCCCAAGGGGTTTCCGAATGGCAACATCAAGGCTACGGCCCGAGCTCCGCAAGTCCTACCGAATCCTTTTTCCGAAGGCGGACACGCCACGCCCCTCCGTCAGCCGCGACGTCGCTGCCGGTAGTACTTCAGCCCCGGCACGAAGAAGCACGCCGCACCGACGATGCCGAAGATCGTCAACGAGTAGTCGGGCAGGAGCGCCATCGGGATCACGGTCAGGTACGACGCGACCGCCTGGACGTAGAACCTGCCGGAAAGGATGCCCGCCTTCGTCAGGAACACCGTGCCGCTGACGAGCGCCAGTACCGGCGTCAGCTCGAGCACATCGAGGCCCATCAGGACCTCGGCGACACTCAGGAGCGCCACCGAGATCACGCTGGCGCCCCACACGTGCGCGATCTGCCGCTCGACGAACGTCACCGGCCCGCCGCGCCGGCGCAGCGCCCAGAAGATCGCGGCCCACGCGCCGAGGCCGACCGTCCACACCGCCATGTACGGCACCGGCGTTCGGATGTCCCACCAGTGCAGCGCGTTCGTGAACACGCAGACGACGAGCAGCACGAGGCTGTGCCACATCCAGAGCACGCCCCAGTTCTCGAGCACGACGGCATGGTGCGTTTCGCGGAACATGCGCGCCACGATGTCGAGGAATCGTCCCGAGCTCGCCGTGACCGGCTCGTCCGCGAGGTACGCAGCCAGATCGTCCGCCAGCTCGCCCGCCGAGCGATAGCGCATGTCGACCGGCTTCTGCAGACAGCGCAGCACGACCATCTCGAGATCCCGGTCGACCTGCGGCTCGAGAAGGCGCGGCGGCAGCGGGTCCTCTTCGATGACTTGAAGAATCGTCCGCACGGGCGACGTCGATTGGAACGGCGGTCGTCCCGTCAGCGCGTGATCGCGGAGCGCGCCGTGGCTGTATATAGCGGTGGCGGGCGCCACACCGCCGCTGCGCGGCGCGGCCTGCTCGGGCGACATATAGCTCGGCGTGCCGATGACCGCGCCCGTCGTCGTCACCGACTCGCCGGCCCGGGCTGGATCGTGGGAAGACTCGACGCGCTTCGCCAGACCGAAGTCGGTGACAAAGGGCCGCGGCGCCCCGTCGTTCGGCTCGCCCTCGTCGAGCAGGATGTTCGCGGGCTTGAGATCGCGGTGCAGCACGCCGTGCCGATGCGCATGCTCAATCGCGCGGCACACCGGTTCGAGAAGCCGAACGGCCTCCTTCGGGGCCATCGGACCGTCAGCCAGCCGTGCGGCGAGCGTCGTACCTTCGACGAACGGCATCGTGAAGTATGGCTGCCCGCCGTGCTCGCCGACGTCGTAGACAGGCACGATATTCGGGTGCTCGAGACGCGCCACGGACTGCGCCTCGATCCGGAAGCGCGTGCGATCGGAGTCCGATGCGAACGCGCCCCGCAACACAGCCTTGAGCGCGACCGTGCGGCCGAGGCTTTCCTGACGCGCCTTGTACACGACGCCCATCCCGCCGCGCCCGACCTCCTCGACGACCACGAACTCGCCGATGCGCTCGGGGAGGATTCCGTCGCGCTCCGGCACCGCTCCTGCCGCGTCGGCGAGCTCCGCGGCGTCGAGACGCGACGACGTCGTGTCGCAGAGCCGCGCCACGTCATCGGCGATCGCGGCGGTCGACCACAGCGTCCGGAGCTCGCCGGCGAGATCGGGGTGCGCACGAGCGACCGCATCGATGTCCACCGCTTCGCCGCGGTCGCGCTGCTCCGACAGGAGATCGAACAGCGCCATCAGACGGCCGTCGCGGGCGTCGTTGTCGCGGGCGTCGCCGCTATCGGCTGCGTCAGCGGGAATCATCGGAATCGAGCATCCCTCGCAACCGCCGCAATGCGCGAAGGTGTCGCATACCCGCGGCCGGCTCGGTCAATCCGAGGACCGCCGCGACCTCCTGATTCGACAATTGCTCGAAGTGTCGCAGCACGATCACCTCGCGATCGGTGCTCGGCAGCTCCTCGAGCGCGACCTGGAAGCGTCGCGCGAGCTCGCCCTGCATCGCGGCCGATGCCGGGGTCAGTTGCCCGTCCGCGAGGTGCTTCATGAGATCGCACGTCGACTGCTCGTCGAACGCGGGAGCCGCCATCGGCTGCTCGCGATCGACGCTCCGCCTCTTGGCCTGGCGATGACGTCGATGCGCATCGATCAGGCGGTCCATCGCGATGCGGCGAAGCCAGAGGTGAAACGGCATCACCGCGTCGGCCAGGTAGTCATCGAGACGACGGTTCGCCTCGATGAGGACCTCCTGCACGATGTCGCTCGCATCGACGCGCTGCGCGACCGCGCGGTCCATGCGCAGGTCGATCAGACGTCGCAGCGCCTGGCGATGCCGGTCGAGAAGCCGGTCGATGGCGCCGTCCTCGCCACCGCGCACGCCGACGATCAACTCCTGGGTATCGCGTTCGTCGGGCCACCTCATCTCGATCTTGCCGCCTTCCGGCCTCGCAGACCCTGCAACTCGCGCGTGTCAGAACCCGACGGCATCACATCGCGAACAGCCGTGCGATGGCCGCCCTCGATGACGCGCGTGTTCCAGCGACGCCTGTACTCGGTGAGCACTCGGCGCGACGGATACGCCTCGCCGTCCGCGAGAGGATACGAGCGCATGCCGGCAAACGGCAACGGCTCGATTCCCTCTCCGTCGCCCGTGTAGAGATCCATGTCCTTGCAATAGCCGCCGCTCTTCCAGAAGAAGCTCCTGACGCGATTCGGCGACACCCTAGGCAGGCGATCCGCACGGAACTCGAAGCGGATCTCGTCACCGGGACCGAGGATCGCGAAGCGGTCGTCGTCGTCGCGCAAGAGCTCGCGGACATCGCCGTAGCGCGTGTAGCGCCCCGGCATGGCGCGGAAGTGATCCCACGGCTCGAACTCGCCGTACCGGAATCCCTCGACGTCGTCGCCCGGAGGCGGAGCGGCCGGAAAGCCGCGATAGCGCAGATCGGCGCGATCCGCGTCGAGCTCGTGCACGTCGAGCCCTTGGGGCGGCCCTGCGCTCGCGAGGAGGATCTGATCCCACGCGATCTCGAGGTTCGTCTCGATGCGCAGCCGCCGATCGCCGCGTCGCAGCAGATCGGCGAGGTCGACGGCCATCCAGCGTGGGTAGCCGCCCGGGAAGCCCCAATCCTCGCGCAAGGGAACCCATCGGCCGTCGCGCTCGACGGAGAACGTCGGCGCATGCGGCGCGAAGCCGGCCTGCGCGGCGGCGAAATTCGTCGTCGAGTAGCCGTACTCGATATAGCCGAACAGAAACAGCACCGGACGAACACCGGAACGCGAATCGTCGATGATTCCCTCGATCGAGTCCGGGAACTCGAGCTCGATCGCCTGCGCTCGTCGCAAAACGCCGGCGAAACGCGCGTCGCGCTCGAGGTCGGGAGCGTACGAGCGGTCGAGCTCTCGCACGCGCTGCGTCACGTCGCGGCCGTCCTGATCACGGGCGACACACGGCAGTATCTGGCGGTCGAAGGCCAGCAGCTCGTAGCCGGGAGCCGGTCCCGCGATCGCGAACATCTCGAGTGGCAATACGGTGACGCTCGCCGGATGGTCGACCGCGACGAGCCTGGCGCTGTCCAGATAGGTGCACTCCTCGAGAGACTCGAGCACGCGGAGATCCCAGACGTCGCCGCCCCCGTCCTCAGCTGCCCGCGGTTTCAGATGCGGCAGGTGCAACATCTCCGTCGGATCGGGCTGGCTGTAGCGCCCCGGCGCCTCGAAGTACCCGAGCCCGCCGACGCCGAGGAAATCGGCGACGAACTCGAGCTCCGTGCCGTTCCACGCGAACAGCACGGGACACGACGTCGGCTTGCGCTCGGTCTCGTCGATGGTATGGACCTTGCCGCCGACGAGCGCGAGCTCGGACTGCAGGATGCCGTCCGGCCACAGTACGCGCAGTTGATCGGCCAAGCGACCATCCGCCAGGCCGCACGCGAGACGCGTCGCATCGCACGCCGTGCCGCCGGCAGCTCCCGCCATCAGCTGGCGCACGAGCGCGCGTCGACCGACGCGCAACTCGACGGTGGCGCCAATCGCGCCGGGGTTCGAGCGCTCGGCCTCGGCCTTGACGTCCGCGGCCTTCGGCCCGGCGAGGTCGGCGACGAACCGCGCGCCCGGCGTGGTCAAGTCGTACGCCCGCACGCCGGCGTCGTCGCTGACGATCAGCTGGATACGCCCCGTCCGATCGACGCAATTGACAACGGCGGCCGCTGTTCGCGGTGTCGCATCGGATGGGATCGCAACGGTCGCCGCATCGGCGCCGACCCAGACCGCGCCGCGCTTCGCCCCCTTCGCGCCGTCCGAGCCGCTCATGCGGCCATCGACGACGAGAAGTGACGTCCGCAACTCGAGGCGAAAGTCGAACGCACAGCCCGCCGTTCCGCCGACGCTGCCGGCGCGCGACGCGAACGCGTCGTCGACAGCGAATCGCAGCTGGCCGAGGTTGCGCCACGCGATCGCGCGATCGCCGCACAGCGCGACGACATCCTCGTGCCCATCGGCATCGAGATCGCAGACGACGGTCGAACGCACACCGGGCGCGGCGAGCTCTGTCGGCATCTCGACGGCGTGAAACTTCCACGCGCGATCATTCGCGAATGCGTGGGGGCGGCCGCTGCGACCATCGATGACGAGGAAGTCGAGGTCGATGTCGCCGTCGAGATCGGCGATGACCAGCTCCGCCACGGCGAAATCGAATGACGCGATGCCGCACTGTGTCGCGATGTCGCGGAAGGACCCGAGCGCGCCGATCTCGCCGTCGCGATTGTTGCTCAGCACGCGAACGACGGAACGAATGGCGCCGTTCGCCGCGACGTGACGCAGCGACACAATGTCGAGGTCCCAATCGCTGTCGACGTCAACGAGCGCCAGACGCACCGGCGTACCCTGCGCCGCGGGCTCGCCGACTTCGAACGGGGCCTCGCCGAACGCGCCGGCCCCATCGTTGATGAAGACGCGCAGGCGGTCCGAGCACGACAGCAGCAGGTCGAGGTCGGTGTCGCCATCGAGATCGCCTAACGCGCACAGTGCGGCATCGACGGCAAGCGTCCGAGAGAGCTGCCACGCGCCATCGGCGCCGACCTCGTGAACCGCGACCTGCGTCGCCGCCGCGCCACCGTCCTGCGTCGGCACACCGCAGAGAACGAGCTCGAGCGCACCGTCGCCGTCGAGATCGCCGAGCGCGAGACCCGCCGCGACCGCGCCGAGCGTCGTATCGATCGACCGCGTCGCGCGGGAGATCGACCGCGGCGTTCCGAACGCGACCGGTGCCGGCCGCCAGACCCGACTCGAACCCGCGCCGGCGCCGGGCGGCGTCGTGCCGCGAATCGCTAGACTGTACCTGCCGGCCTCCCCGTACTTCTCGCCGACGAGAATCGCCGCGTTCGCTTCCTTCAGGCGGGTGAACTCGCCGATCAAACGAGCGTTCTCGCCCGTGTCCTTGCCGCGGTAGAAGCTGGCAAGTCGGTACCACGCCGAGCCGAACGACGGCTGCAAGAGGAGCGCCTTGCGCAGCTCGCGCATGCCGTTCTCCGCATCGTTCTTGTCCGCGAAGACCGAGCCGAGCTTGTAGCGCGCGTGCGGATCATCGGGATCGAGCTCGACGACGCGCCGGAATCGTTCGAGCGCCGCGTCGAGCCGATTGAGATGGTGATCGAGAACGCCGAGACAAAACAGCGCGTGGCGGTTGTCGGGGTCGAGCTCCAGCGCGCGCTCGAACGCGCCGCGAGCCACGTCGTACTCCTGCACGTTCAGCGCGGCGAGACCGCGGTTGACGTGCGCCGCGGTCCACTCCGGATAGCGCGTCGCGAGTCGGTCGAAAATCTCGCGCGCCTTCGAGTACTCGTACCGCTCGAGAATCGCGACGCCCTCGTTCATCGCCGCGACGTCGGAGTCGACCGATGGACGGAGGAAGTACGCGATCGCGAAGGTCGCTCCGACGGACGCGGCGACGAGGAGCGCGAGCGCGGGCCGCCGCGATGATCGCTCGGGCGGGGATTCGGATGCTGCCAACAGGACTCTCCGTCGGGCTCTTCTCCGCTGACGCTGGGCCTCCGCGTGCCGGACCGACCGCGTCAACGGCTCGCGGCCTCAGAAACATGTTTGCCGCTGTTGGGCGTAGATTCTACAATCCGTGGGCTCCGTGAGAACACGGATTCCGGCCCTCGGAGAGTGGGTCTCCCTCGGTCGACCACGCCTCGGAGCGGATGTCCGAAGCAGTGGTCCGGAGGGTGGGAGCGCCTTTGCCGGAGAAGTCGATCTCTGGACGATGGCACGACCCAGGAGGTTTTTGCAGTGGATTCAGGCGGCTCGAAGCCCCGACAGGATCAGTCTCCCCACGACCGTCGAGAAGACTCCGCCGCCCCGCACGAAGGCCACGACGAGCTCCGCGATGATGCGCTCGACGCCGAGAGCTGCGACGACGAGCCGTCCGAATCGAAGACGTTCACCTTCGAGCTTCGCGTCGAGGGCCCGTTCGATGTCGACGTGACGGTCGACGTCGGCACCTGGCCGCTGTCGGAGGAGTCCGAAGCGACCGCCGAGCCCGCCCCGGACGGCTTCCTGTACCTTCCGAAAAGCCTCGAGCTGCCGATCCCGACCGAGCTTCACTCGGTGTACGAAGAAGGACCGTTCACGACGTGTACGGCTTGCGGTGGCAAGCTGCGCGGACGATCGGACGAGCCGGCGGACGGAACGGGTGCGGACGGAACGGGTGCGGACGGGACGGGTGCGGACGGTGACGCGCGGCTCTACGAGATCCAGAAGGTGTACCGCGGCAGCGAGGTCATCTTCGAGACCGCGATTTGCCACCCGTGCGGCGAGCGATTGGCGGGCGAGGTCTCGCGCGAATCGCTCGACGCCATGAAGGGCTTCCTTCTGTGCAACTTCAAGCCGTCGGCCGACCTCTGGCACTGCCACTTCTGCGGCATGCCGCGGCAGTTGTTCCGCAACTACAACCTCGTGGGCGTTTGCCGTGACGGCTCGCTCCTCCTGCCGTCGATCGTGATGTGCGAGAAGTGCGGCGAGGGCCTGAACGGTCGCTTGTCCCAGAAGACGAAAGACGTCCAGGGTGACTTCATCCAGGACAACTTCCCCGGCGTGCCGGCCGACCTGGACCTCTACCCGTCGCTGCCGGGGCTGGTTTGACGCCGCGTGTCTCGATCGCCCCATCGGCAAGGCGGCCTGTGAGGGAACTGTAGGGTGACCCTCGCGCGCTGCACACAAACGTCACGACCGCGATCCACAGTCGCGTCACGCGTTATCGCGTTCGGGGATTGAGCTCTCCCGGACCGGGACGTAAGATCCACGGCCATGGAACTCCTGGCGATCGAGGCCAGCACGGTCCTCCACTACATCCTCGAATACCAGTACGTCGCGATGTTCGGCGTCCTCTTCTTGTGTGGCGTCGGCTTGCCGCTGCCCGAAGAGGTGCCGCTGATCGCGAGCGGTGTCGTCGTCGGTTTCGGGAAGGCGGACTTCTTCCTCGCGTCAGCGACGTGCGTCTTCGCGATCCTGATCGGCGACACGATCATCTTCAATGCCGGCCGCCTCGTCGGGAAGCGGTTCCCGGACAGCTGGTTCATCCGCTTCATCAACAGCGAGAAGGTCCGCAGGTTCTTCGCGAAGCACGGACGCAAGGCCGTGTTCTTCGCGCGTTTCTTCGCCGGCATCCGCATCGGTGTCTACGCCTACGCCGGCCAGCACGGCATGCGCTGGCCGCGCTTCATCTTTCTCGATCTGCTCGGCGCGCTGATCTCCGGTCCGACGTCGGTCTGGCTCGGCATGTACGCGGTCAACCGCCTCGGCGGCGAGACGCCGGACGAGAAGCTCGAACGGGCGCTCGAGCTGTTCCACGAGTACAAGCCCTGGATCATCACCGCGATCTGTATCCTGATCGCATTCGTCATCGGCTTCGCGATCTGGAAGACGCGCGGCTGGCGCAAGGCGATTCACGCGGAGGACACTTGCGAGCACGTCGAGCTCCTCTCGACGCGCGACAAGGAACCCGGGCTCGACGGCGGCGGCGACAACGAGGACGACAGCGACAATGCGCGCGCTACAGTCGTCCAGCAGGATGGTACGAGCGATCCAGCAGATCGATCGGATGCATGACCTCGACGCGGTCGTCCGCGCCGAGCCCTGATCGGATCTGCAGGATACACCCGGGGTTTCCCGTAACGACGATGTCGGGAGCGGCACTGCGAATCGCCGCGATCTTGTCGTCGCGCAGCGGCGTGGCGAGCTCGGGATGCAGCAGGTTGTAGACGCCGCCCGAACCGCAGCAGCGATCGCTGTGCGCCAGCGCGACCAGCTCGACGCCCGGAATCGTTCCGATCAACCGCTCGACGACACCCGCGCCGATACGCTGCGCGTGCTGCAAGTGACACGGCTGGTCGTACGCGACGCGACACACGAGCGGGTGGAGCGGCGGCACGATGCCGATCTCCTCGAGCAACTCGCACACGTCGCGCACCGGCACTTCCCCCCCACCGACGACGAGCGGCTCCTTCAGCGCCGCGCCGCAACCGGCCGCGTTGACGACGATCAGGTCGACACCGGCCGCGCGAAACGCGTCGGAGTTGCGCCGCTCGAGCTCCCGCGCCTCGCCGAGCATCCCCGTGTGGCGATGCAGCGCGCCGCAGCACGTCTGCTCCGGCGGGATCACGACCTCGCAGCCATTCCTCCGCAACACCCGGATCGTCGCGCGATGCGTCGCCGCGAACCAGTCGGACGCGATGCAGCCCAGAAACAGGCCCACGCGCAACCGCGGCTTGTCGATGGCCGGCAACACCCCCGTCGCGATGCGTCGCAGCGCCGGACGCGGGATCGGCGGCTGCATCGCGTGAACGTCGGCCAACCGCTTCGAGAGGCGCGGCAGGACGAGATCGACGAGGCGCGCGACGCGGCTCGCCTGATAGGCCCAGATCAAATCCGACAGCGCCGCGATGCGGCCGCGATGCGGCAGCACGTTCTGCATGAGGAACCGACCGAGCCAGCGACGCCAGGGCAACCGCCACCACGCGCGCGCCACCGATCGCGCGCCGTCGTGTTCCAACTCGTCGCGGAACGCTTCGACCAGCTCTCCCATGCGGACGCCGGCCGGGCAGTGCGTCTCGCATGCACGGCAGACGATACAGCGATCGAGATGCGAGAGCACTGCCGTCGTCAGCGGCTCGCGGCCTTCAGCCCAGCTGCGCATCGCGTAGATGCGACCGCGGGGCGAATCGGTCTCGCGTCCCGTGATCTCGAACGTCGGACAGCTCGCCACGCACAGCCCACAGTGCACGCAATCGAGCGTGCGGCCGTACTCTGCGAATCGGTCGAGGAACGACGCCTCGAGCTCGCGCGTCACAGTCACAGCACTCTCCCCGGACAGAAGAGTCCGCGCGGATCGAAGACCCGCAGAACGCGTTCGCTGACCGCGACGGTCGGATCATCGGCGAGCGACCAACGGTGCTGACGGCGCACGGCCACGGGAAGGTAGAGCAGCACGCCGCGGCCCTCCGCGGACGCGATCGCGTCCGTCAACGGTGCGAGGGGAGCAGCGAGGCGCTCGGCGCCGTCGCTCCACTCGAGCACGACCTGCCCGCCGCGGGCGTCGATCGTGCACTCGTGTGCTGGCAGAGCGCCGAGGATGCGCTCGGTCGACTCGACGAACGACGCTACACGCGTCGGCAACATCGCGACGCGGACGACGGCGCGCCGATCGTCGACGCGATCGGCGGGATCGTATGCGCGCTGCAGGGCGCCGAGAAGCGTCGCGGCGAGCTCATCGCGAAGGTCGATGCGCTCGTCCCCGGAGGGCCGCAGCGTGTCGGCCTTGTCGACGAGCCAATCGGTCAAGCTGCGGTTGCCCTCGAAGAGCCACGCGACCGACCACGCCGCGAGGTCGCGATCGATCGCTGCGGCGACGCGCGCGGTGGCCGTCGGGTCGAGGACGGCGAGAACGATCGGCTCGAGGGCTCGTCGGCGCAGCGTTGCCGCGAGCTCGAACGCCGCCTCGCGCGTGTCGAATACCGCCAGCGTACCGCGCCGCACCTCGGGCACCGGCCGCAGCTTGAAGTTGACGCGCGTGATCACGCCAGCCGTGCCGAGCGATCCACAGACGAACTTCGCGATCTCGTAACCGGCGACGTTCTTCACGACCATGCCGCCGACCTTGTACGGGCGCCCGCCGCCGCGCACGCCGTGAACCCCGAGGACTTGCGCGCGCAGGTCGCCACATGCAGCGCGACGCGGCCCGGTCAACGCGGCCGCGGTCAGCCCGCCGACGGTGCTGCCGGCGCTCGCCGGGAGAGGGAAGTCCACCGCGAGCTCCTGGCCGTTCGCCGCGAGCCTCGCATGCAGCGTCGAGACGCGGCAGCCCGCCTCGACCCCCACCGTGAAGTCGTCCGGGTCGTACTGCAGGACGCCGTCGAGACGCGCCGTCGAGATCACCACGGGGCGCTCGCCGCCGGGCGGATTGCCGAGAAACGCGTGGGCGCCGGCCCCGGCCGGAATCATCGCACGCCCCTCGGACTCGAACGTGCGGACCGCGTCGCGGAGCTCCTCGACATTCGCTGGCGTCACGCATTCGCACGCGTCGCCGTAGAACGCGCGCTCCAGCGGTGTCGCGGCTCGCTCTCTGTCGGGACTCTCCACGCTCACGGCAGACGCTCCGTCGCGGCGCGCGCTGGGCCGAGCTCGACGCACGATCGCGAGTCGGGAAACACCTTGTGCGGATTCGACAGCCCGGTCGTGTCGAGCGCGTCGCGCAGCTCCGTCTGCAGCGCGAGGTCGTCGTCGTCGAAGAGCATCGGCAGGAACTCCGCCTTCTCGATGCCGATGCCGTGCTCGCCGGAAACCGTCCCGCCCGCGTCGACGCACACCTGCAGGATCTCGCGCCCCGCCGCGAGCACGCGGGCTGTCTCGCCGGCGTCGCGACCGTCGTACGACAGGTTCGGATGCAGATTGCCGTCGCCGGCGTGGAGCACGTTGGCGAGCGTGACGTGGTATCGCGCGGCGATCGCGTAGAACTTCTGCAGCGTATCGGCGAGACGCGCCCGCGGCACGACGCCGTCGAGGATGTAGAGATCGGTGTTGATCCGCCCCATCGCACCGAACGCGCCCTTGCGGCCGGCCCAGAGCTTCTGGCGCTCGCCCTCGTCACGCGCGACGCGGAACTCGATCACGCCGCGAGCCTTGGCCAGCGCACGGATTCGCGACTCGTCCTCGTCCATGCCGGCGTCGAAGCCGTCGAGCTCGATCAGCAGCACGGCGGCCGCATCGCGCGGGTATCCGCAGCCCTCTCCCCCCTCGACGGCCTGAATCGTCAGCTCGTCGAGGATCTCGAGCGCCGCCGGGAGGATTCCCTCACGCGTGATGTCGGACACCAGACGGCACGCCGCGTCCATCGAATCGAAGATCGCGAGAAACGTCCGGATCGCCGGCGGATTCGGCGACAGGCGCACGGTCACCTCGGTGACGACGCCGCAGGTTCCTTCCGTGCCGACGAGGAGCCCGTGCAGGTCGTATCCCCCGCCGGCGCCGAGCGGGCCGCCGGCTCGGACGATCTCGCCGTCCGGAAGCACGACCTCGAGACCCAGGACGTGGTCCGTCGTCATACCGTATTTGAGGCAGTGCGGGCCGCCGGCGTTCTCGGCGACGTTGCCGCCGATCGTACAGACCTTCTGACTCGACGGGTCGGGCGCGTAGTGGAGCCCGGCGTCGCACGTCGCGTCGGAGAGGCGCAGATTGATCAGGCCGGGCTCGACGACTGCGTAGCGATTCTCGACATCGACCGCCAGGATCCGACGCATGCGGTTCAGGTCGATGACGAGACTCGGCACCACCGGCGTCGCCCCGCCGCTCAGCCCCGTGCCGGCGCCGCGCGGCACGAACGGGACGCCGTGGCGCCGGCACCAGGACAGCGCGGCGACGACGTCGTCACGCGACGAGCACAGCACGACGGCGAGAGGCGGCAGCTTGAAGATCGGCAGCGCGTCGCACTCGTAGACCCGCAGCTCGGCGGGATCGGTCACCAGACGCTCCGGGGGAAACGTCTCGCGCAGCTCGCGCAGCGACTCGTTCCTGTCCAACTCCATGCGGGCGTGCCACCTCGTTTGATGCGGGCCGCCATTCTACGTCCGGCTCCGAGACGATGCCAGCGGGCCGAACGCGCCGAGCGCGACCGAGACGGAGGGGGGAGTTCTGTCGCCTTTGCCGACATCGCGACCAGGCGAGGGAACCCACGGCGTCGGCGCGGGACGGACCGTCTCGCGGTAGCGCCCGCCAAGCCCGTCGCCCCCACGAGACGGCCGCCCCGAACAATCCCCGACGTGCCCCGAGCCGCGCTACGAAAACGGACGGGCCGCTCCCGAGGCGTCCGCCGCGGGAACGAAAAAAAGCCGGCCGACGGACAAGTCCGCCAGCCGGCTTCGTCAACGCGGGCGCGCAAAAGCAGAATTCGAGGCTCCCGGAGCCGCCGGTCAGTGACCGCGTCTCGACAGGAACGCCGGGACCTATAACAAATCGGGGACCATCCGATTCGCTTTTCCCTAAGTCGTTGTGAACGAAGGACCGCAACCGGACGTCGCCCGCGATGGGCCGATTCGGTCGCCCGCGGAGACCAAAAACTGCGGATGGACTGTCGCGATTCGCCACACCGCCCGGATGGCGGGCCTGCGAGCCGATAGAAGAGGGAGGGTATTCCGACACGCGGAGTCAGAAGTTGTCGGGCCCCACGGTTGGCTCTTGTGGGCCCTCCGTGGGCCCCATAAGATCCGGGGTTTCACAGGCGCCGGTCGCCTGCGGGGACGACGAGGAGAGCTGTTGCGGATGGACTGGACGAACACAGGACAGTCGAGGCTGAGGGTCCTACCTCAAACCGGGCCGGTTGACAGGCACGTCGTGCGGGGCCTGCTTGTCGCGTGCCTGCTCATCGCATGCAGGTTCGCGGTCGCGAACGGAGTCGGCGGGATGCCCGACACGGCAGACGGGCCAGCCCGTGCGCCATACGGCTTCCGATCGATGGAGATCTTCAAGGTCGACGGGAGTGCGCTCGGCCTGCGCGTCGTCGACCTGAATGCCGACGGACTCGCGGACCTCGTCGTCGCGAACAACACGGACGGCACGATCCGGCTTCTCTACCAGCGCACAGCCGAGGACCTGAAGAAAGCCGACACGACCGAGAAGACCGAGCTCAACGTGGTGTCGTCGGACCGCCGCTTCCGCGTCGAGAAGATCTTCACGGACAAGAAGATCTTCATGCTGGCGGTCGGCGACCTCGACAGCGACGGTCGACCGGACCTCGCGTACTACTCCGATCCGCCGGAGCTCGAGGTCATCCGCCAGCGCCCGACGGGCGGCTTCGGGGCCGGCGAGCGCCGTGAGAAGTTCCCGATCCGCGATGGCGCGGCGACGCCGTACGGCCTGCGCTGCGGCGATCTCGACGGCGACGGCAAGCTCGACCTGGCGCTCCTCGGCAGGGGCAAGACCTACCTCCTCTATCAGAAGAAGGACGGCCTGGCGCAGCCCGTGACGCTGCACGACTCGGCCGCGTTCGGCGGCCTCGAGCTCGCGGACGTCGACGGCAACGGGCTCCTCGACCTCGTCGCGCAGCAGCCGTCGTCCATCGAGCCGGTCACCGTCCGACTGCAGAGCGCCACGGGCTTCGGCCCGGAGATCCGCAGCCGGCTGCAGCCGATCCAGTCGTGGGTACTAGGTCCGCTTCCCGGCGCGCCCGTCGACGCTGGCGGCGTCAGCGCCGCGCGCCTGCTGACGGTGCAGACGAACACGCGACGCATCAAGGGCTTCGAGTGGCGCTCCGCGCCGACGACGGCGGGTCTGACGCGCCCGCGAGTCATCGCGCTCGGCAGCGGCGCGGCGAAGGACGAGAGCCGTCGCCTGCTCGCCGACATCGACCGAGACGGCCGCACGGATCTCGTCGTCGGCCACCCGGCAACCGCGCAGATCGAGGTGCACTTCCAGAGCACCGACGGCTCGCTCTCACGGCGCGAGACGTACCCGACGCTCGCCGAGGTCGGTGGCCTCGCGTCGGCCGACGTCGATGGCGACGGCAAGAGCGATCTCGTCGTCTCGAGCGCGAAGGAGCGCGCGGTCGGGCTCAGCACCTGGAAGGGTGGTCGCCTCGAGATCCCGCAGACGACGCCCCTCGAGTTCGAGCCCATCGTCCTGGCGCGACGGCCGTTCGGCCTTCCGGGCGGGGGTGAGGGAGTCTGCCTGGTGTCGCAAGAATCGGACGAGGACAAGACCTTCCTCGACGTGCTGCGATTCGACGGCGGCGAAGCGAGCAGCGTCGCCCGCGTCGAGATACCGGCGCGCGGCTCGGAGCCGAGCGACGTCCGACTGCTCGACATCGACGGCGACGGCGCGACCGACGTGCTCGTCTTCGTGCCCTACAAGGACCCGTTCGTCTTCCGACAGCTCGCGGCAGAGGAAGGCGCCGAAGCGGCAGGAGCCGGGGCGAAAGACGGCAAGAAGGCGCCGTTGATCCGCTTCGAAGAGATCTCCCGCCGGTCGGAGTTCGGCCGCGGCCAGCTCTCGAAGCTCGCGCCGAGCGCCGTGTCGATCCTGCGAGCCGGCGACAAGGACGCGCGGGATCGCCTGCTCGTCGCCGCCGGCAGCTACGTTCGCACGCTCGAGCTCGATGACCGCGGTCGATTGCGCGTCGTCGATCAGGCGAGCGCTCGGACGTCGTCCGCGAAGCTCGTCGCGGCAGCACGCCTCGACACCGACGGCGACGGAGCCGCGGAGCTTCTGGCTCTCGACGCTGCGACGAACTCCCTCGAGATCCTCGCGCGGGGCGATGGCGGCTCGTGGAAGCTCGCGCACGTCCTCGAGCTCCCGAAGTTCAAGCTGCGCGGCTTCGAGACCGCGGACCTCGACGGCAACTCGCGCGCGGACCTCGCCATCGTCGGTACGGCGAAGGTCGGCGTCCTCCTCGCACGAGAGACCGACGCGTCGTTCGTCGAAGCGCTGACGCACTCCGTCGAGCAGAAGGATCTCGGCCAACCGCAGGACCTGTGCGTCGGCGATCTCAACGCCGACGGCGCGGCCGATCTCATCGCGTGGACCGCGCCCCACTACAACCTGATGCTCTTCTCGAACGCCGGAGACGCCGGTGGCAAGACCACCGCGGCCAAGGCCGACGCCGAGAGCGGCGGCACGCTCCGGCTCGAGCGCCAGCTCTCGTTCCCGATCTTCGAGGAGAAGTCGTACATGCGCCGCAGCACGACGCTCGGCCCGCAGCAGATGATCGTCGCCGACGTCGACGGAGACGCGCTCCGGGACCTCGTGTTCCTGATCCACGACCGCATCTTGATCTACTTCCAGGACTCTCGCCGATGAAAGCTACCGACATCGCCGCGTACGCGCTGTGCGCGCTCATGCTGCCGGTCCTCCACGACGCGCTGCGCGCGGACGATCCGGCACCCGGGTGGCAACAGGTGCGACTGCGGGCCGGCAACACGCTCGAGGGGCGCGTCGTCAAGCGAACCGCGCAAACCGTGTTCGTCGACATCGGGCCGACGATCGTGTCGATCCCGGCAGCGGACGTCGCAGAAGTCATCGAGCCGACGAAGGCCGACGCTCCCGACAAGGCGGGCGACGGCGGCGCTGACGCGGCGGCGAAGACCGGTGCCGACGCGAGTCGCCGCGAAGCGATCTTCTTCACCGCTCGGCTCACGCCGGGGAGCATCGAGGAGAAGGCGCGCGAGGTCGGCGAAAGCGTCGTCCACGTGCTGTGCCTCGGCGGCTCCGGCTCCGGCTTCGTCATCGACGACGAGGGCGGCTACGTCGTGACGAACTACCACGTCGTCGAACAGGAGCGAGACATCTCCATCGCCGTCTACATGCGCGAAGAGAGCGGTCTCCGCAAGGTCAAGATCGAGGACGTCGAGATCGTCGCGCTGAATCCGTTCTTCGACCTCGCCCTGCTGCGGGTCGATCCCCCGGATGGCGTGACGCTGCGCAAGTCATACCTTGGCGATTATCCGCGTGTGCGGGCCGGCGATCCGGTCTTCGCGATCGGCAACCCCCTCGGCCTCGACCGTACGGTCTCCGACGGCATCGTCAGCAATCGCAAGCGCGTCATGCGCGGTCAGCTGGCGATCCAGACGACGGCCGCGATCAATCCCGGCAACTCGGGCGGTCCGCTGTTCAACGATCGCGGCGAGGTCATCGGCGTGACGAGCTCGAAGATCCTCGGTGGCGAGTCGCTCGGCTTCGCGATCCCGATCCACTACGTGAAAGACTTCCTGCGCAATCGCGACGCATACGCGTTCGACAAGGACAACCCGAATACGGGCGTGCGCTACTTCCAGCCCCCGCGCAAGCCCGAGAAGAAGGCGCCCGGGAAGAAGGCGCCTGCAGCCAAGAGCTGATTCCCCGCAGAACGAGACAGTCTCCTCCCTCACCGTCCGATCAGGACACTCACGAAAGGAAGCCGGAATGCTCCGCAAATCCCTGACGATTCTCACCGCCCTCACTGTCCTCGCAGCGCCCGCGCTCGAGGCGCAAGACCGCACGACGGTCGCGGTCGCGCCCTCGGTCGTGAAGTCGCTGCCGTCCGCGACCAGTCTGCTTCTGCGCGTGCCGAGCGTGTCGCGCCTGGTCCGGAAGATCGAGCGTTCGCCCGTCGCCGAGATCGCGAAGCGCGACGATTTCGCCGAGATGTTCACGCAGTTCAAGGACATGCTCGAGCAGGGGCGGCAGGAGGCCATCGCCGAGACCAAGGTCGACCCAGTCGCGATGCTCGAGGCGATCCAGGGCGAGCTCGTCATCACGCTGGGCGACGTGACGCCGCTCATCCAGCTGGCTGGCGGAATGCTGGTCGGCGAGGAGCCGGAGATCACGAGCGAGATGGTGCCGTTCATGATCTCGGTCGACACGGGCGCAGGATTCCCGACGTTCAAGGAGAACCTGCAATCGCTGTTCGCGTTCATCATTCGCGAAGGCGCGAGCCTCAAGACCGACAAGTTCCACGGCGGCCGCATCACGACGCTGACGCCGCCCGAGGGCGAGGAAGAGATCGAGGCCATCTACGTCGGCGAACACGGCACGCGCTTCCTGTTCGGCACGAGCAAGAAGACGATCGAGCAGACGATGGTCGGCCTGGGCGGCGGAGACGTCGACTCGCCGCTGCCCAAGGACAAGATGTTCCGCACGACGAATCGTCTCGCGGGCAAGGGCAGCGATCTGTTCGTGTATGTCAATCTGCGCCCCACGTTGACCGCGATCAACGAGATCATGGCGGCCAACCCGTTCGGCCTGTACTGGAAGGCTGCCGAGGAGATCATCTTCGGCCAGAGCTTCAACAACTTCGCGATCGGCTACGACCTCGAGAACGAGGGCATGCGCGGCCGCATGTTCGTGCACAACGAGGGCGCCGAGGACGGCCTGCTCGGATGGTTCAAGGGTGACGCTTTCCCGTCGACCCCGCCGAGCGTCGTGCCGGATGACTCGATCGTCTACATGTCGAGCGGCCTCAGCCCGAAGGCGATCGAGAACACGGCGAACAAGGTCCTCGAGCTCGTCAAGACGTTCGCCGCGCTCGCGGGTGGCCCGGCCGACCCCGCCGCGGAGTTCGAGAACGAGACCGGCGTCAAGCTGACGGACCTGTTCGGCAGCATCGGCAAGCGAGCGCACTACTTCGCCTCCGAGGTGCCGCAGGGCGACGACCTCCTCGGCGACTTCAACCTCGTCCTCGAGCTCTCGAGCGAGACTCCCTGGAAGAAGTTGATCGACAAGGCCGTGGCCGAGACGGGCGGCGGCCTGCAGGCGAAGAAGTACATGAACCGGGACATCTACGCCGGCGATCTCGATGGCGTCGAGCCCGCGTTCTGTATCACGGACGGCATGCTGATCATCGGTGCGAGGCAGGACGGCGTCGAAAAGGTCGTCCGCAGGATCGGCAAGGACGCTCCGGGCGTCGGCGAGAAGGAGGAGTACAAGAAGGCCGCGGGGGAGGTTCCGGCGCGCGTGACCGCGCTGATCTACCAGAGCGCGGAGTACTCGGACCAGTCGGTGAAGGCCTTCGAGGAGCTCGCGGCGAGTCCGTTCTCCGGGCTCGACGACATGCCGCCGGAGGTGCTCAAGCTCATGGGCGCGCTCGGCGGGCTGTTCGGCGACACGGTCGGCTGGGCCGAGTGGAAAGACGCCGGCTACTACATGGAGTCCACCGCGCCGTACCGCGAGTAATCCGACGCGCTGACTCGAAGTCTCGACTCTGAGCA
>CAYMRB010000058.1:0-31429 GCA_964392615.1 uncultured Planctomycetia bacterium
AGCGGTCGGTGGTTCTCGAACTCCAGCGTGCAGATCGAATGCGTGATGCCCTCGATCGAGTCGCTCTGACCGTGGGCGAAGTCGTACATCGGGTAGATGCACCACTTGTCGCCCGTTCGATGATGCGACGCTTTCTTGATGCGATAGATCGGAGGATCGCGAAGAAGCATGTTCTTCGACGCCATGTCGATCTTCGCGCGCACGACGTGCTCGCCGTCCTCGAACTCGCCCGCTCGCATACGTTCGAAAAGATCGAGGCTCTCCTCGATCGATCGATCGCGATAGGGGCTGGGCCGCCCCGCCTCGAGCACGGTACCGCGATACTCGCTGGCTTCTTCCGCGCTCAGGCTGTCGACATAGGCCTTGCCGTCTCGGATGAGCTGCACGGCCCACTCCCACAGCCGGTCGAAGTAGTCCGACGCAAAGAAGCAGCGATCCTCCCAGTCGAACCCGAGCCAGCGCACGTCCTCCTGGATCGACTCGACGTACTCGACGTCTTCGGCGATCGGATTCGTATCGTCGAAGCGCAAGTTGCACAGACCGCCGTACGTCTCCGCGAGGCCGAAGTTGAGACAGATCGACTTCGCGTGCCCGATGTGGAGGTAGCCGTTGGGCTCGGGAGGAAAGCGCGTGTGGACTCGACCGTCGTGCTTCCCCGTCCGGTTGTCCTCTTCGATGACACGTCCGATAAAGTTCGCGGGAGCTCCGCTCTCGCGAGCCCCGTCCGCCTCGGATCCATGGTCGGTCAAACGACTAGCTCCTAGTTCACTCTGGATTGAACTGAAGGGGCATGATATCGTTCGCCCCTTGGATGTCGAGGGGGGCTACGGAATTGCCCTCCAGACCGAAAGAGCTGCGAATTATTCCCGAATATCAGCCCGCCAATCGCTGAAAACCCCACACCCATGGCGAGAGACTTCAGCGACAACGGGCGGCAGGTCCGATAGGGAACAGGATTTGCTTCGACGGTGCGTTCACGGTTTGGCATGCGGGAATGCCGCCGGAGTTCATGAGGAGGGTCATGATGCTGCGTATTAGGACTTTGTCCGTCATCTTCGCGTGTGTCTTCGGACTCGCGCTCACAATGCCGCGTGCGGAGGATCCGCCGGCTGGTGCTGCCAACGAGGAGGAGTCGACGGTTCTCGATGAGATCTCCGACTATCTCGCTGGCGGCGACTTCAAGCTCAACCTGCGCTTGCGGGGAGAGCTCGCCGACATCACCCCTGGCGGGCGATACTCGGAGGCGTATACGTCTCGGCTGCGAATCGGCTACGGCCTGCCGCAGTGGATGGGCTTCACGGCATACGCCGAGCTGGAGGACATCCGGGCGGCGTCCGATGACACGTACAACGCCGCTGGTCTCAACCGGCAGGGCAATCACACGGTCATCGCCGATCCGGTCGACACGGAGCTCAACCAGCTCTTCATCGCGTACACGCCGACCGAGGATCTCGACGACGTCGTCGGCGAGCTCGTCAGGAAGGCGATGCCGACCGTCCAGGTCGGACGCCAGCGGGTCAAGCTCGACGACGACCGCTTCATCGGTAACGTCGGCTGGCGCCAAAACGAGCAGACGTTCGACGCCGCCGTCGCGCAGACGTCGCTCGGAATCGACAAGCTCAGGGCGATCTACGGTTACGTGTGGGACGTCAACCGCATCTTCGGGCCGGACTCGGGCCTTGACCTGCGGACGAACGTGCACCTGTTCAACATCAACTACGCGATGTGCGAGAGCTTCGACGTGACCGGCTTCGCGTACCTGCTCGACTTGCAGAACGCGGCGGCGGCTTCGACGAACACCGTCGGTATTCGCATCACGGGCGGCGTCCCCGTCAGCGAGGACCAGTTCGCTCTCAAGTACGAGGGCTCGTTCGCGTGGCAGGAAGATGCCTTCGAGAACGCGGCGAAGTACGACGCGATCTACGGCAAGCTCCAGGTCACTGGCGTCATCCAGAAGGACTACGACGTCGGTGCCGGTTACGAGATCCTCGGCGCCGGTCGTGGCGCCAGCTCGTTCCAGACGCCGCTGGCGACGCTGCACAAGCACAACGGTTTTGCCGACATGTTCCTCGCGACGCCGCCGAACGGCCTCCAGGACGTCTACATCGTCGGTGGGGCCAACCTGCCCCTCGGCCTCAAGGCTCGCGGTTGGTTCCACATGTTCTTCGAAGACCAGGGCGGCAGCCGCTACGGCCAGGAGATCGACGCCGCGCTGTCGAAGAAGCTGACCAAGAACCTCTCGGCTCTCGTGAAGTACGCCTGGTTCGATGGCGACAACGGGATGGCCGACATCTACAAGGTGTGGTTCCAGATCGAGCTGAACATCGACTGATCGATCTTCTGCACGTCGAACGCGGCAACGCGTGAGAGCAGAAGCGGCCGGCGGCTTTCGGCGCACTTCAGGTGCCCGGGAGTCGCCGGCTTTCTTTTTCGGCGGTCAGTTCAGTTCAGTTCAGTTCCTGGCGGGGCCGTCGGGGGCGCGGCTCGCCTCCCGCCCTCCGAGCGCGAGCAGGCTCGCCAGCGAGCGGCTGAGGTCGCCGAGCGCCGTCTCGTCGGGAAGAGTAAGCGTCAATCGCGGCCGCCCCTCGTCGTCCGTCTGCACGCACTCCCGCAGCCGTTCCTCGAGGAACGCGGCGATGCGCTGCGACTCCGAGTTCTCGCCGTCGTCAGGGAGGATCGCGCTGATCAAGCCGAGCGCCGACGTGAAAGCCTCGCCGCTCGCCGCCGCGACGCGCTCCGCGCGAGCGAGCTGCCGCGCTTCCTTCTCGCGAGCGGACTTCTCGCGTTCGTCGATCGACGCCTCCTCCCGGGCGCCGAGGAGCTCTTCCAGCCGGCTGCGGAGCTCCTCCATCCCACTCTGCAGATCGACCTCGTCCACGTCTGACTCGAAGTCGAGCGCAGCCGTCGCCAGAGCGTGCTTCGCCGAGAGCGTGTTGAGCAGATTCTCTTCAAGCGTGTCCTCCGTCACCAGGAGATACACCTGCACGGGGCGCTTCTGCCCCATGCGATGCGCGCGTCCGACACGCTGCTCGAGGATCGCCGGGTTCCACGGCAGGTCGACGTTGATCACCGTGTTGGCGGCCTGCAGGTTGAGCCCGGTCGCGCCCGCGTTCGTCGTCATGAAGAGCCGGCACTCGGGATCGTCGCGGAACTGTCGCACGAGAGCCGCGCGCTTCTTCTGCGGCACGCTGCCGTCGAGCCGAACCCAACGGATGCCGTGCTTGCGCAGGACCTTCTCGACGAGGTCGAGCATCGTCGTCCACTCGGAGAAGAGGACGATCTTGCGATCCGCTTCGCGCGACAGCTGCTCGACGAGCTCGTCGAGCCTCGCGAGCTTCGTCGAGAAACCCGGCGGCTTCTTGTCGACGAGGAACGTGCTGTTGGCGACCATGCGGCACATCAGGAGGGCCCTCTGGAGGCGCAAGAGGTCCATCTCCGTCAGGTAAGGCTTGTTGACGATGGTTTGAATCGCCGACATCCAACCGCGATGGACCTCGAGCTGCTCGAACGTCGGCGCGACGCGGAGGATCTCGGTCGTGCGCGGCGGCAGCTGCTTCATCACCGACGCCCGCGTGCGGCGCAGGAGCACGGGTTTGAGGTTCTTCCGCAGCTCGTCGAGGTTCCTGAAGCCGAGCACCTTGCCCTTCTCGTCGACGACACGATGTCGATTGAGAAACCGGAACGCCGGCCCGAGGCGGCGGTCGTCGATGAACTCGACGACGGAGTAGAGCTCGTCGAGGCGATTCTCCAGCGGCGTGCCCGAAAGCGCGAGCGCGAAGCGTGACCGCAGCCCCTTGACCGTGCGGGTCGTCTTCGCCTCCCAGTTCTTGATGCGCTGCGCCTCGTCCAGAATGATCAGGTCCCAATCGACGGCCTCGATGGCGAGGATATCGCGAATCACCTGCTCGTAATTGCAGATCGTGAAGAACGCGCGATTCGCGTACTGCGTGACGCGCTCCTTCGCAGGTCCGAGGATGAGCTGGCTGTCGCGCGAGCAGAAGCGCTCGATCTCCGCGGCCCACTGCGACTTCAACGACGCGGGACAGACGATGAGGACCTTCGAGACTCCGACCTCCCGCGCCAAGAGCTCGGCGACGCCGACACCCTGGATCGTCTTGCCGAGCCCCATGTCGTCGGCGAGGATCGCGCGTCCGGCGCCGGCCGCGAACGCGACGCCATCGAGCTGGTAGGGAAGCAGCTCGACACGCAGGAGCTCCCGGCGCAACGCGTGCTTGGCCGGAGCCGCGCGAATCTCCTCGACGAGCCGAGAGAGACGCGCCTCATGCAGACGCTGCTGGATGAACTCCTCGGCGTCGGGGTAGATCACGACATCACGGCCGAGGAGCTCGAGCTTGCGCACACGGCGCAGCAGGTCGTGGATGTCGATGACCTCGCGACCGCGCAGCGGCTCCAGGAGCGCCTTCGCACGCTCCTCGCGGATGCGCGGCACGAGTACGCGCAGCTCGACTCGCTTGCCGTACGCGAGGTAGACGGCGATCTCCCGCGGTCGGTACGGCGCCGCCAGAGCCGCCGCGCCGAAGCGCTTGCGCACCTTCGCAGCGACGTTCAGGACGTGCTTGCACGTTCCGAGCGTGTTCTTGCGGAAGTCGGGACACGTGCAGTACGACTCGCCGGGCTCGAGGCCCCGCAGCGCGACGCGATAGGTGCGGCCGGACAGAGCGCTGGTGACCGCGTAGTCGGTCCATGGCGTCGAACGGTCCGCTGCGCGCACGGTCATCTTCTCGGTCCTGGCGCGCTCGCGACGTTCGTCGAGTGCGAGCTGAACGAGCTCCTCCTCGCCGAGGCTCTCGACGGGCACCCGATCCTTCGGGGGCGCCGACAGCCCGAGCTCCATCTTCTCCTCGAGGATCAACGAAAACGCCGCACCGATGTGCGCGCATGCGACCGTGCAGCTGCTGCAGCGAAACTGCAGACGGCGACGCGCTGCCTTCGTCAGCGAGATCACGACTTTGGCGGAGTCGCGGCCGTGGAGCCGCAGAGTCAGCGCATCATCATCGAGCGACACTTGCGACACGACCTCGATCGTCCGCTGGCCGCCCTCGCGAATCAGCCGCGGCCCCTCCTCGCCGAGGAGCTTGCAGGCGGTGCGATAGTCGAGACGGGAGAGGCGGTCGCGGAGGGTCAGCCGGTCCCGTTGCTGCGTCTTCGTCTTCATTTTCTTTCGCTGCGTCGAGGGGAGAGGATCCTAGCGCTAGGCTAGTAGTCTACCCCCGGCCCCGCCGGCCGATCCAGCCTGCGCTATGGCACAGTCGCTCGCGGCGGTCACGCCGGTCGATACGGCAGGTACACGGGATCCCACATCAGCTGGTCGATGCGCCGTTCGAGCTCGTCGTCGGTTGCTTCCGGCGCGGCACCATCCTCGACGAGCGTCTTCGCCACGCCTCCGGCCACGGCGCGCGACAGCCCGCGCAACTTCGAGAGCGGCGGGAACAGCGACGATCCGACCTCTGTCGACACCCCCGCGGCGTTGGCCAGAGCCTTTGCCGCGGCGAGGAACGCCCTCTCGGGGATCGTCGTGGCGCGAGCAGCGATCGCGCCCAGCCCGGCGCCCGGGAAGATCAGCACGTTGTTGGCTTGACCGATCTCGTACGTGCGGCCGCCGTGCTGCACTGGCACGAACGGGCTGCCGGTCGCGACGATCGCGGCGCCGTTCGTCCACTCGATCAGCTGCGCCGGCGTCGCCTCCGTCTTGCTGGTCGGATTGCTCAGCGGGAAGATCACCGGCCGCGCGCAGTTCGCGTGCATCGTCTCGACCATCTCCCGAGTGAACGCTCCCGGCTGTCCGGCCATACCGATCAGGATCGTCGGCGCGAAGTTCCGAACGACATCCAGAAGGCCGAAGGTTCCGCCGCGACCGCCCGTCCAGCTCCCCACCATTGCGGGGTCGGCCGCCAGGTCGACCTTGTGACCGACGAGGCCGCGACGGTCGCCCAGGATCAGCCCGCGAGAGTCGAGCGCCACGATGCGGCTGCGCGCATCCTCTTCGGTGAGGCCGTCGTCCATCATCGCGTTGCGCAACGCGGTGGCTGTGCCGCCGCCGGCCGCTCCGGCGCCGTAGATCACGGCGCGCTCGCAGTCGAACGAGCGGTCGGCCTGACGCAACGCCGCGACGACACCGGCGACCACGACCGCCCCCGTCCCCTGAATGTCGTCGTCGAACGACGGCACCTTATCGCGGTACCGCTCCAGAACCTGGTACGCGTTCTCGTTCGAGAAGTCCTCCCACTGAATGAGCGCGCCGGGAAACACCCTGCGGGCGGCCTCGATGAACTCGTCGATCAGCGCGAAGTAGTCCTCGCCGCGGACGCGCGGGTGCCGCAGCCCGAGGTAGAACGGATCTTCGAGAAGGGCCGGGTTGTTCGTGCCGACGTCGATATCGACCGGCAGACACGTCGCCGGGTGGATGCCCGCGGCGGCGGTGTACAGCGTCAGCTTGCCGATCGGAATCCCCATGCCTCCGACGCCGAGGTCGCCCAGCCCGAGGATGGCCTCGTTGTCCGTAACTACCATCACCTGGCAATCCTCGACCGGCGCGGAGCGAAGAATCTCCTCCACTCGCCCGAGGTGCCGCATGGTGATGTAGATCCCCCGCGGCTTGCGATAGATGTGACTGTAGCGCTCGCACGCCTTGCCGACCGTCGGGGTGTAGACGATCGGCATCATCTCCTCGATGTGGTCGAGGAGCAGGCCGTAGAACAGCGTCTCGTTGCGGTCCTGCAGCGAGCTCAGGTCGGCGTAGCGGTGGACGTCGTCACCGGCCCGGCAGTAATTCTCGTACGCCCGCGCCTTCTGTAGGGCGGGTGTCGACACGCCGGGTGGCAGCAGCGCGGAGAGGCCGAGGCTCTTGCGCTCCTCGCGCGTGAAACACGTCCCCTTGTTCAGAATCGGGTCGCTCTTGATAGCGGCGCCGCGCTTCGAGACGAGCAGGTATCGCTCGTGCGTCTCCGGGTCGACGGCTGGCTTGAAGTATCGCATGCGGGAAATCCTCGACGGCGGTGGGGAACCGTCCGCGCGGTCTCACACGTGGGGCGGCGCGGGGCCAGGACCGACCTATGCGACTCGGAGACCCGCACATAGCGTACCCGCACGCACGCCGTCTCATCGCCGTCGTCCGGAGGCTCCTATCGGGGGCTCGATCGAGATCGACGGAGACGCATCACGACGGTCACACAGCGCAACCGTTGTTGACCGAGGGCGGGCGGGCACCGACGATGACACGCTCTGGCGGCCGGTGCGGGCGACGTAGCCCACGGAGTCGCCCAGGAGGAATGCCATGTGGACACCGACACGCCGTGAGCTGTTGAAGACCGGTGCCGCGCTGGCCATCGCCGGCGCCACGGGACCTCTCCTCTACGCCTACGTTCCCGACAACCCGCGCGGCGAGAGACCGCGGCAGGATGACGGCGTCGAGGTGCTCTTCCCGCGCGGTCGCGTACCGCTTTCGTTCATCATCGACGACTCGACCTGCCTGGTGAACATGGGGCACTTCTGCATGCCGCAATTCGCCACCGCGCACCCGAACCGCGACGCGTACAAGAAGCCGTGGAAGACGTGGCCGCGCGAGATCCCGGACGCCTTTGTTCGCGAGTTCGGCGAGTGGTGCGCCGAGCATGGCGTCAAGGGGAAGTACAGCATCGTCCCGTATCCCGCGTGCGTCGGGTGGCTCGACCGCGAGCTGCCGGGCTGGTCGCGCGCGGAGCTGCTAGCCAGTCTCGAGCTGGTGCGCGAGCTGATGCTGCCGAATTGGGACATTCACCCGGAGATGATCACGCACACGAGAGTGATCGACCTCCGCACCGGCCGACCGTTCGAGGAGATCAGCACGGCAACGATGGAGAACTCCTATCCGCAGGAGCACAAATCGGTCGACGAGCTGGCGAGCTACCTCGCGTACGCGCTCGCAATCCTCGAGCGCTGCGATCTGCCGTGCGAGGGCATCACGACGCCTGGAGGGTTCGGCAATCGGGTCAAGTCCGAGCTGTCGCTCGCCACGCACCAGGCCGTTCGCGATGTCTACCGCGTCGATCTCCCCCACTACTTCAAGTACGTCGCCGGCGGCGCTGACGAGAACACCGAGCCGCGCGTCGAGCACGTCAAGGGTCTCGAGTCCGACGACACGCGCGCAATCGTCAACGTGCCCGCGGGCACCGGCGATTGGTTCGGCGGTTGGGACGGCGCTCTCGACAGCCAGGGTCACAAGTACGCGAACGCCGGCGCGACGAGTGGTCGCATGGTCGAGCTCATCGAGCGCGGCGCGCCGGCGGTGATGCTGTGCCACTGGCCCGGCATGTACTGCAACGGCACGAAGAAGGGCTTCCGTGACTTCCAGCGGGTCGTCGTCGCGCTCGAACGGCGCTTCCGCGATCGGACGATCTGGATGAAGGTCAGCGAAATCGCGCGCTATTGGGCCGCGAAGGAGCTCACGGCCATCGACAGCAAGAACCGCGCGTTAGAGCTGCGCGCGCCGTTCGCGTGTCCGTCGTTCACGCTGCGCATGAAGTCGGCGGGCAACGGGGCCCCTGAGATCGTCCGCGACGGCAAGGCGGTTCCGCTCGCGATGACCGCGGCAGCGAGGGACCTCCGGACGGGCACGTTCGTACGTGACGGCCAATCAGTACGTCTGTGCTTCGATCTCGCGAAGGGCAAGACAACGGTTCGGGCGTGACCCCGGCCCCGTTCGACAGTCCGTTGAGAAAGAGCTGTCACGGCGCTGCCAAGCAGTAGAGCGCCTTCTCACCGCGCAGGAACATCTCCTTGCCGACGAGAGCCGCCGACGCGTTGATCCTGTCGTCGAGCGAGTTCACCGCGAGCACGCGCGGCGTCCTCTCGGCGGACAGCACGATCGTCCTTCCGTTGCGATCGGTGACGTACACCCGCCCGTCGGCCGCGACCGGCGAGGCGTAGACGTCGCCGATACCGGGAAGCCGCAGCGTGCCCGGTGCATCCTTGCCGCTCTCTCCTTCAAGGCGCGTGAGGACACCCTGGTAGTGGCCCAGGAAGTGCAGCTGCCCGCGATAGAGCAGCGGCGACGGCACGTACGGCGTCGAGCGACGGCGAGTCCACAGGACGTTCGCGCCGCCCGTGACGTCGCCCTTCGCGCCGTCGAGCCGAATCGCCAGAAGCGCGCGAATCTCGTAGCTGCTGCCGATGTAGACGATGCCATCGCCGTAGACCGGCGACGCGACGATGTTCTCCGACAGCCCGCCGCACTCCCAGATCACGTCGCCTGTCGCGAGATCGTACGCGCGCACGCGGCGGGAGCCGGGCACGATCAGCTGCTCCTTGCCGCCGTGTTCGACGACGATCGGCGTCGACCACGAGGTCACTTCGTCGCGGAGCTTGCGCCAACGTTCGTCGCCCGTCCGCTTGTTGAACGCGACGACGAACGACTGCTCCTCGTGGTCTTGATTGATGGCGAGCGTGGCGCCGTGGAGGACCGGTCCCGCGCCCTCGCCGTGGCCATGCTTGCTGTGCAGCTCGCCGAGGTTCTTCTGCCAGCGGATCTCGCCGTCGAAGTCGAGACAGTACAGTCCGAACGAGCCGAAGAACGCCCAGACGAGCTCGCCGTCGGTCACCGGCGAAGCGGACGCGAGGCTCGCCGAACGGTGACCGCCCTCCCGTGGCAGCGCCTTGTGAACGGTGCGCTTCCAGACGATCTTGCCCGTCTTCCTGTCGATGGCGATCACGACGAACTCGTGCCGCTGCTCGACCGGTACGTTGTCGTGCGCGCCCGGACGGCCGCTGTAGCGCGGGGGAAACTCATCACCGTACGGAATGGCCGCCGTGACGAAGATGCGATCGCCCCAGACGATCGGGCTCGAGTGTCCCCTGCCCGGAAGCGGCGTCTTCCAGCGCACGTTCTTCGTCTCGGACCACTCGACGGGCGGCTTGGCGTCGGGCGACGCGCCGGTCGCGAGCGGCCCGCGCCAATGGGCCCAACGTTCGGCGGCCGACAGCGTCGGCAAGGGCAGCACGGCCGCGACGAACAGCACGGCGATCGAAGCACACGGTCTTGTCATGACGTCTCCCTGAGGTGAGCGTACCCCCTGGCGGCGAATATCGTAACCGATCGCATCCGCCGCCGCGCGACGCTCGGAATTCGCTCTCGCTTCCTGTACGATCCTCCGGCGTCACCGGATTCCGAAAGGGCGATGAACGATGGACCTCCGTAGCATGCAGCCGAGCTTGCGAGCTCGCACCTGCGCGTGGCTCGCTACCGCGATCCTCATTTCCGCCGGCGCCTCGATCGCGCAGGAGACGATCACGCACGCCGAGTTCGAGATCCGAACCGACCCGGCCTCGACGGCGAGACCGCGCTGCACCATGCGGCGCGGTCCGGCAAGTTGAAGACCATCGCGCTGTTGCTCGCTCGCGGCGCGCGCCCGGACATCTACAGCGGCCTCGGTCAGCTCCCCGGCGACATCGCGCTGAAGGGAGAACGCCCGCCGCTGTTCCTCGTGCTCGGCGTGTACGACAACGAGATCTCGATGAGCCCGCGAGGCGGACCGGAGGCGCCGCCGATCCTGCACGGTCATGCGTTCCGCTTTCCGCAGGGTGCCCCGCGCGAGTGCCTCGACCTGACGGACGCGCAGAAGGCGTCGTTCGCGAAGCTCCTCGGGAAGCACCCGCCGCGCGCGATCGACCCGGCAGAGATCGAGCGTCGCTGCGGAGCCTTGTTTCGACGCGAGGAAGCGACAAAGGGCGCGATCGCATGGCGAGGCTCGTTCTGGTCGTTCGTCGTCGCGGGAGACGTCGATGCGTCCGGCACGCCGATCCCCGACAGCCCGAGCGGCGTTCACCTCGTCGAGCTCTCGATTCTCGGACAGCGCTACGCGTGGGCTCGCGCGGATGCGCTGCGATCCGAAGACGAGCCCGCGGACGCGATGCCCGCCGCATTCGCCGACCTGATCGAGACCGTCAGCAAGTGGCAGCGCGAGGGCGACGAACGGCAACGCGAGATGCCGACGCTCGACCGCTTGCGCCTCCAGGCGATTCGCAACGCGATCAGCGCGCGGGGAAGAGAGGCTCGCGAAGCCGCCGAGAAGGAGAGCCCGCCGCCTTCCGAGGCGTAGTCTGTTCAGCTCCCCACGCGTTCGATGACGACGGGCACGTGGCGGTCCGGTGTCACGGCGACCTCGACGTGCAACGTCTCGCGCGCGCCGACCTGCGTCTGCGTCACCCTGCCGTCGTTCGACACGCGATACGAACCCGGCGGCAATCCGCGCACACCCAGCCTCGTGACGTGACGTCGATCGCGACGCGACTCGACCCGCAGTCGAATCGTCGACGATCCGCCGCCCCCGCCGCGCACATCGGTGAGCACGACGGCTTCACCGCGCGCGAAGCCGTCGCGATCGAGCGTCAGGTCGAGCCGCGCCCGACCGCGCCGCACGTATAGACGCTGGCGTACGCCGTCGCGCGGCACGACGCGGATCTCGTCTCCCCCATCACGATCGACGCGCTCGAGCGTGCCGCCGAGCGCGACCAGCCCGAAGATCGGATCCTCCAGCACGATCGTGGCGGCCGCGTGGATGCCACCCGTGAGGCCGTGGTCGATCTCGCCGCAGACCGGCCAGATGCCGCGCGGCGTGTGGCGGATGCCCGGATTCCACGTCGGACCGAACTTCATCGGCGCGAACGCCCATCCGACGGCGCCGTCGTTCTCCGCCCCCGGATACCAATAGCCGAAGTCGGTCGCCTCGCTACCGGAGTTGACCAGCGCCCACGAACTCAGAAGCGACGCGTAGCCCAGGCGCGCCCAGTCGGCCGGCTCCGCCGCCCAGTTCAACGCGTAGTCGAGTACTGCCCAACCTCCCATCTGCGACATATAGCTCAACGTGTACCGCGTGCTGCCGAGACCGCGGAAGTCGCTGCCGAGATGCCAGTACGACGTCTCGAGCCAACCCCGACACGCGACGTTCGCCGCCAACTGCCGCTCCATGAAGCGCGTGGCGTCTTCACGCCGAATCACCGGGTGCGAGTACCACTCCCCCGTCTTCTTGTCCTGCCACAGCTTCTTGTCCGGCTCGAGTCGATGCGTGAGCGCGTAGCGGGCGATCGCGTGGGACGACTCGTACGCGGTCGAGTCGAACGGCATCTCCGACGCGAACGGATACTCGGAATCGTACAGGAAGTACTTCACCTTCTTCTCCCACTCGCCGCGCAAGCGAGCGGCCCAGTGCGGATAGCCCTCCTTCTCGCAGGCGTCGATGAGCGGTACGAGATACCGCTCGTGGAAGTTGCCGACCGTATAGGCCCAATCGCACCAACCGGTGAAGTCCCACCCTCGCATGTCAATGCCGTACGGCACGGTGAAGAACGCGACCGCCGTGCCGTACGCGCGCTCGAGGTAGCCATCGGCGTCGAGGCACTGCGTCAGATCCGGGTTCTGCGTCGCGATCCGGTACATGTTGAAATAGAGCAGGATGTACGTCGTGTAATCGAACGTACGCCACATGCGCTCCTGGCCGTGCCCGCCGCTTCCGAGGCCCGTCTTGCTATTGCGGCACTGGTGCCAGCTGTCGCAGCCGTAGAGCGCGTACGGATGGGGATGCTCGCGATCGGTTCGCTGCAGCTTGCCCCAGACGAACTTCTCGATGTGGTACTCGAGCGCGGCGATCTGCTTCGCATCCGGATACGCGACGTTCTTCTCGGACAGATACGCGCACTTGCTGTTGGATGGATCGTCCGAGCCGCTCACGGCGTACGGGTGCTGACCCTCGCGATCGTCCGGCCCGAGCAGCTTCTCGTGGCGCATGTCCCACAAGCTGAAGAGACCGTCGTACCACTTCGATGGATCGCGGTGCTGCTGCTTCGTCGCGATGAATGCGGCCCGTTTCGCGATGAGCGTCTCGAGCGGCTGGGTGACGAAGAATTCGAGCGGCAGGCTGCGGCCGTCGCCCCACCGCACCGTGATGCGATTCTCGCCGCGACGCGCAAAACGAGCCTCCCACACGTGTCCATCGACGCCCTTCTTGCCGAGGTACGCGAGGCGCGTCGCGGCGGGAAACTCGGCATCGACCGACCGGATCACTTGCTCCGTACGCAGAGAGAAGCGCGCGCTGAGGTCCTCGGGAACGACCATGCCGGGGATGACGCGAACGTCGAAGCCGCCGCCGGCGACGAGCAGATCGCGCAGAGTATCGAGATCGCGCGCCCACCGCAGCACGAAGCCGTGCTCGACCGAGTGGCCACTGTCGCCGGACGGGGCGAGCACGATGCTCGTGTGCTCCTGTCGCCACGTGCCGCGAGTCTCGGCGCCGCCGCTCGCGGCGGAGTAGACGTAGACGCTGTAGTGGCCGCCCCCCCACGCGTAGTCCGTCCCGTGGTGCGTGAAGTACTCGAGGCTCGTTCCGGCCGCCGGAGTCATCAACAGGTGGTGCCCGTAGCCGCTCGGCCGCGTCCAATAGACGTGCGAACCGTGACCCGCGACGAACGCGTGACGGAACAGCCGCTGCGTCATCGTCACGGCGGGGTCCCGCGAGTATCGCTCGTTCATCGGCAGCGGCACTTCGAGATCGCCGATCTCGACCGCCTGCGTCGAGCGAATCTCCAGGCGGAGCCGCCACGACAGCGCGCCCCCCGCGACGACGAACTGCACACCGAGGTCGAGCACCGCACCGCCCGCGTCGGCGAGCCCGTACGTCACGCGCCACCCGTCGGCGTCTGCGTCGACCGCGCGGACTCCCGCGAGGTCGTTCGTATCGGCGACCTGCCAGGCGCCGCCAGGACGACGATAGCGCACGACGACGCGACCGAGTGTCGCGCCGGGCGCGATGAACTCCGTGGCGAACGGATCGCCTGTGCGCTTCAAACTGGTGATGCCCGCCGAGCCGTGGACGATCTCGAACGGCGCAGCGATGCTCTCGGTGCAGACCAACACGACCACGAGTGCGCAGAGGGAACCGACACACACGAGCCGTGCCGCGCGCAGTGGCGGCGTGGCCTTACGTCGACGATCCATGGTCGATCACCTCATGAAACGACCGCGGCGACCGCCTCGTCGTACATCGCGCAGATGTTCTCCGGCGGCACCTCGGCCTGGATGTTGTGCACACCGCTGACGACGTAGCCCCCGTTCGCGCCGAGATCGCGAACGCGCCGACGCACCTCGGCACGCACCTCGTCGGGCGTTCCCATCGGCAGAACGCGATGCGCGTCGATGCCACCCCAGAACGCGATGCGGTCACCCCAGCGGCGCTTGAGCTCTGCAGTGTCCATGCCGGCGGCGCTGACCTGCACCGGGTTCAGCGCGTCGACGCCGAGCTCGATGAAGTCGTCGATCAACGACACCACCGAGCCGCAGCAGTGATAGAGGACCTTCGCGCCGCTCGCTCGCAGGAGATCGAAAATCTTCTGCTGACGCGGCTTGATGAGCTTCTCGTACGCGTCCCGATTCACCATGGGCCCGTTCTGGAACGCGACGTCGTCGCCGTAGAAGACGACGTCGATGTTCTTGCCGACCGCGTCGAGCATGTTCCGCGAGATCGCGAGGAACAGCTCGGTCGCCTTGTCCATCAGCGCTTCCCAGAAGTCGAGGTCGGCCGCGATGTCCATCATCCAGCGCTCGTAGCCACGCAACCACTGCGTCAGGTGGAGCGGTCCGGCAGGAAGCGTCAGGATCACCGCATAGTCGGTGTCGCGGTGGAGTTTCTCGGCGGCCTCTGCGAGCCCCGTCGTATAGCCGGGATCGTCGGGATCGGGCCACGGGTACGTCTCGAGATCCTCGAGCGTGCGATCGCCGTCGAGCGGGTTGCCTACGTCCATGAAGTGCCCGCCCGGATTCGGCTGCTTGCGAATGACGCCCCACTCGTCCTTGTAGCCGCCGTCCGGGAGATGCTCCGTCGGGCGGCTATTGCCGAGCAACGGCAGAGGCCGGGTGTCGATGTCGAACCGCTCGAGGACCGCTTCCTCGACGTCGGCGATCATCGATCTCAGGCTGAGAACCTCGTTCGGCGTGTCGAATCCGAGGTGCGCCTTGAGCTTCTCGTAGGCCTTGATGTGGATCGACGTCGAAAGCGAACCCGCGAGATCGACGGGCACGCGGTCCGGCGCCTCGTGGTTCAGAGCGGCCAGAACGCGCTCGCGGTGATTCATCGGCGACCTCTCCAGTTCTACCCGGCAGGGATGCGATCGGTGCGGTGGCTGGAGGGAATGGGAGCACAGGCCGCAGAGCAGCGCAAGCGCCGACCGTCGGCGGAGATGCGAGGTTCTGAGAATTTCGTGTATACATCCGCCGCCGCCGCGCAATTAACGTCGGGAGCGTGTCTCGAAGCCAACGCGAAGTGCACATGAGTCTCGACCTCGACACCACGGTGAAGGGCCTGATGACCGACCGAGCCAAGCTGATCGGCTACATCGCCGCCATCGTGCGCGACCGCCACCTTGCGGAAGACCTGTTTCAGGAGGTCGTCACGGTGGCGATTCGCAAGTGTGGCGAGATCGACGACGCGGATCACCTGCTCCTCTGGGCGCGACGCGTGGCGCGCAACAAGGCACTCGAATCGCTGCGCAAGCGGCGAACGACGCCGTTGACGCTGGATACGGACGTCCTCGACATCCTCGACGCGCGGTGGCAACGTCTCGATCAGTTGGACTCGGACGCCGAGCTCGAGCGCCTACGCAGTTGCCTCGGCAAGCTCTCGCCCCGAGCTCGTCAGGTCGTCGATCTGAAGTTCGTCGAGGGCCTGAGCGGCATCGAGATCTCCCGCGCCGTCGGAAACAAGGTTCGCAGCGTGTACGTAGCCCTGACTCGCGCGTACCGCGACCTCGAGGCTTGTATCCGCCGCCACCGCTTGGCGGAGGAGGTGAGGCATGGCTGAGACCACGCGAGATGACGCGCGCGGCGACCGACCGCTGGACGATCGCTTCATCGGTCTCGTCGTCCGCTATTTCGACGACTCGATCGACGCGAGCGAGTTGGCCGAGCTCCAACGTCGTCTGCGCGAGTCGACGCAGGCGTGCGATGCGTTCGCGACGTACTGCATGCACGCTCAGATGATTCGCGAGGCCGGCGCGGCGGATCGCCTCGCGACGCTCCTTCCGACGCTGACCGCAACCGATGTTTCGGGCGGCCTCGGCACCTCAAGGTGCAGGCGCACTCCGGGGCGCCGACGCCTGCGGCTCTGGCTCGCCGGCTCGGTCGCCGCGGCCATCGTCGTCTCCCTGGGAATCTACTGGTCCTACCGGCTCGCGATGGAAAGCCGCCGCATCGCGACGCTCGTCCAGTCTATCGATGTCAGCTGGCCGGACGGTGCGCGCCGCCCGGAAGACGGCGCGGAGCTCGGCAAGGGCGTCGTTCGCTTGCTGGGCGGGCTCGTCAAGCTGCGACTGGGCGACGGCACGATGCTGACCCTCGAAGGCCCGGGCGAGCTCGAGCTCGTCTCGGCCGACCTGACGCGACTCCACTCCGGACGGCTCGCGGCGACGGTCGACGAGGGCTCCGAAGGCGTCGAGATCGAGACCCCTGCCCTGCGAGTCGTCGAGCCGGCCGCGGCGTTCGGCGTTCATGTCGACAGCGGCGGAATGACCGACGTCTGCGTGTTCGAAGGCGAGGTCGAGGTCGAGGTCGGGCCCGAGCGGCGCAAGCGCAAGCGCAAGCGACGCGTCCCCCACGGCGACGCCGTTCGCGCGGCACCCGGCGGCACGACACTGACCGCGTCGCAATACGACGCGCGGTCCTACTCCCGCGCATGGCGTATGCACGCCGGCATCGTGCGGACCACCGGCATGATCCGTTTCGCTCCACCGGGTCGGCCCGACAGCCTGCTGCAGCTCGAGGACGACGACCGCCTCGTCATCCTCCCTGAGAAGCGCGTTCGACTGAAGGTCGAGACGCGTGTGAACATCACGGAGCCGGGAGAGTACACCGGACGCGGAGTCGGCGCCGCCGGCAAGCTGGCGGCTGGCAGACGCGTGCGAAGCTATCTCGTGCAGTTCAACCCGGTCGACCCCAGCCGCAAGAACGAGACCCGTCGACTCATCGGCAGCGTCGAGTTCCAGCGGCCGATCGTTGCCGTCATCACGGAGACGAAGCTGCTCAAGGCCACCGACCGCAAGATCGGCGGCCACCCGGAGAGCTTGTCGACGCCGCAGCGCGGACTCGAGAGGCGAGGTGGCCGTGACCGCGACACGCTGACCTTGACCGCCGACCGACGGTCGCTGGCTTTCGATCTACGCGTCAGCGGCGATCACGTCGATCAGATCCGCGTCCTCGTCGACGCATCCAAGCCCTAGCCATTCAAGTGTTCACCACCCTGTACGTTCTTACCGTTTTGAAATGGAGGCATCCATGCAGACGTTGATTCGCATCCTGTCCGTAGCCGTCGTCGTCGCTGTCGTCGCCAGTCCCGCGCTGGCGCAGGAGAAGGGCAAGAAGAGAGGCAAGCGCGCCCCGAAGCCCGCTGCGCCCGCCACGGCGCTGTCCGGCCAGATCCGGCAGGCAGTCCCGGGCATCGAGGTCGTCGTCCAGCTGTCCGCCGATCAGAAGGCGAAGCTCGCCGAGCTGCGCAAGAAGGCGATGTCGAGCGACAAGGTCGCCGCGGCCGTCAAGACGATGAAGGACAAGGATGCCAGCAAGGAGGCCAAGACGGCGGCGCGCCAGGTCGTCAGGGACGCGCAGAAGTCGGTCCAGGGTCAAGTCGCTGGCATCCTCGGCAAGGACAAGATGGCGTTGATTCAGAAGATCAACACCGCCGCGCGGGGCGCGACCGGGAAGGTCCGTGCGGAGTACCGCGAGAAGCTCAAGGGCACGAAGGACAAGGAAGCCCGCAAGAAGCTCACGGCGGAGATCGCGGCGAAGTCGAAGGTCGCCGTCGCCGCGGCGGTCTGCGGCATCCTGAGCCCCGAGCAGAAGGCGGCCGTCAAGAAGGCCGGCGTCGAGATCGCGGCCAAGGCCAAGACCCGAGCCGAGAAGCAGGCCCAGCGCGCCAAGAGGAAGAAGGACGGCGACGCCAAGAAGAAGGATCCCGCCAAGAGGAAGGCCCGCGAAGGCAAGAAGAAGGACCCCGCCAAGAGGAAGGCCCGCGAAGGCAAGAAGAAGGGCGAGGCCAAGAAGAAGGGCGAGGCCAAGAAGAAGGGCGAAGCCAAGGCGAAGACCACCGCTGCTCCCGCGAAGAAGGACGGCGAAAAGGCATGCGAGAAGAAGTGCGAGAAGACGACCACGTAGTCTGATCGCCTGATCGCTCGGGCCGTCGCCTCGGCGATTCCGCCAGGATCGCCGGGGCGGCGGCCGCATCGTTCTCTCGACACCCCGGGGCGGTGGATTCACGCAACGCATCCGAACACGCGAGAGCGTGGGACGCCCTGCATGCGTGAAGCTCTTCTCCTCGTACGGGGCGACATAACCGCGACGACTATCACGGCAGAGAAGCCTCCCGCCCGGGCAGGCGAGAGGCTCTCCGTGCATGGGATCTCGCCCGGGGACATCGGAACTCGCGGGCACACTAACTCGGCGGGGTGTTGACTCCCGCAGCCGAGAGGACGACTCTCGTGGAAGCTGACTGCAACTCCTCCCGCCGAGATCGACCCGCTCCGGCTCGAGGGCCCACGCCGAGTTCACGCCATGAAAACGACACTTCTCGCCGTCGCGATCACCGCTGTCCTCTCGACCTCCTCCACCGCGACCGCGCTCGCTGCCGACGCCGTGCGCATCGACGATCGGCGCGAGCTCTTCGTCGATGACTACCTGGTCGACCGCCTCGACGGCGGTGCCCGCCTCGAGCTCCACCATCCGCAGCCGCAGGAGAAGGTCCTGACGATGGACCGACCGTGGGAGGGCATCTACAGCGGCTACTTCACGGTTCTGCGCGACGGCGCGACGCTGCGCATGTACTACCGCGGCCTGCCGGTCGCCAAGCACACGCGCGACGTCGAAGTGACCTGCGTCGCCGAGAGCGACGACGGCGTCCGCTGGACGAAGCCGGACCTCGGCATCTACGAGGTCGGCGGCACGCGTGAGAACAACGTCGTCCTCGCGCGCCACCGCGCCTGTCACAACTTCGCGCCGTTCATCGACACGAACCCGACCGCACGACCCGACGAGCGCTACAAGGGCGTCGGCGGCACCGGCAAGCCGGGACTGGTCGCGCTCGTTTCCGCGGACGGCCTGCGCTGGCGCGACGTCCAGAAGAAGCCCGTGATCTCGAAGGGCGCGTTCGACTCGCAGAACGTCGCATTCTGGTCGGAGACGGAGAAGAAGTACGTGTGCTACTTCCGCGTCTTCCGGCGTGGCGTGCGCTGGATCGCCCGATCGGTGTCGGACGACTTCGTCCACTGGTCCGAGCCGATCGACATGCAGTTCGGCGACGGACCGGCGCAGCACCTCTACACGAACCAGACCTTCGCGTATCCCCGCGCGCCGCACATCTACCTCGGCTTCCCGACGCGATTCATGCCCGGCCGGCGCGCGCTGTCGAGAGAGGCGCTCGAGACGATCGGCACGGCCAAGAAGACCTGGGACTTCCGCAACGACTGCGCCGACATCCTGCTGACCTCGACGCGCGGGGGCAGCTCATTCCCCCGCCGCTTCCTCGCCGCGTTCATCCGCCCGGGGCCCGATCCGCGCAACTGGACATCCCGAGCCAACTACGCTGCGCACGGCGTCGTCGAAACCGCACCGGGCGAGCTGTCGCTGTGGGTCAATCACAACGTCGGCTATCCGACGACCCACATTCGTCGGTACACAATCCGCGTCGACGGATTCGCGTCCGCCTACGCCGATTGGGACGGCGGTGACCTCGTCACCAAGCCACTCGTTTTCGCGGGAGAGCGGTTGGCGATCAACTACGCGACGTCGGCGGCCGGCGGCCTGCGCGTCGAGATTCAGGATGCGGAAGGCAAGCCGATGACCGGGTACGCGCTCGACGACTGCGACGAGATCATCGGCGACGAGATCGAGCGCGCCGTGACCTGGAAGAACGCGAGCGATGTCAGCGCGCTGGCGGGGCAGCCGATTCGCCTGCGCTTCGCGCTGCGCGACGCGAATCTCTACTCGCTGCGATTCGCACGATGAAGCGCGATTGGCCGGCGAGACGCTTGCGAGGAGCTCCCCCACCGAATCCGAATAGCGCGTTGAAGCGCGTCGAGACCACGACGTATGCTCGGGGGGTAGTCTGATCGGCATCCCCCCGAGCCACGGAGATCGACGACGATGACACGGCAGCGCGGCGCGGCGATCATCCTGTGGACTCTCGCCCTGTGTTGTTGGCCGCTGCGCCATGCACCGGCCGACGAGAACCCGACCGAGATCGAGACGATCGACTTCGACGCGTTCGAGTCGCCGATCATCCTGCGGGGCGGCACGAAGTGGGCCTATCGCGACCCGGCCGTCGTCTACCACGAGGGAACGTTCTATCTCTACTACACGCTCTCCGAGATGGCCGACGACGGCGGCTACTACAACATGACGGCTCTGAGCAAGAGCCGGGATCTCGTCCACTGGTCGAAGCCGCGCGTGCTGACGCCTCGCGATCGCAAGCTCAACTACTCGAGCCCGGGCAATGTCATTCGATACGAAGGCAAGTGGGTGATCTGCCTGCAGACCTACCCCACGCCGAATCTCGAGCGCTGGGGCAACGCGACCTCGCGCATCTGGATTCAGCGTAGCGACGACCTCGAGAGCTGGTCGCCGCCCGAGCTGCTGCGCGTCAAGGGCCCTGACGTCGCCGTAGAGGACATGGGGCGCATGATCGATCCGTACCTGATCGAAGACGCCGACGAGCCGGGCAAGTGGTGGTGCTTCTACAAGCAGAACGGCGTCAGCATGTCCTGGTCGCGCGACCTGAAGACCTGGCACTACGTCGGCCGACGCGCGGCTGGAGAGAACGTGACGATCCTGCGCCATGAGGGCAAGTACGTCATGTTCCACTCGCCGTCGAACGGCATCGGCGTGAAGGCCTCCCAGCGTCTCGACGATTGGGGCAAGGACGTGCAGCTGCTGCGCCTGGGCCAGGAACGCTGGCCGTGGGCTCGTTCGCGACTGACGGCGGCGACCGTAGTCGACCTGACTAAGCAGCCCGAAGTCGGCAAGTTCATCATGTTCTTCCACGGCGCGGATCGCTCGAGCGGCAAGGTGGCGCCCGCGCACAGCGCCGCGTCCATGGCGATCGCGTGGAGCGACGACCTCGAGCAGTGGTCGTGGCCGGGGAAGGGCGCGAACGACAAGAAGTCGACCGAACGCGGCCGTGGGGTCGGTTGTACGTTGCGAGTCGAGACGGATCCGTGTACTGCCTGGGGAAGCAACGCGGCGCCGCGTTACTTCTCGAAGCCCGTGCGCGGCTTGCCTCCCCGGTCTTCGACGTCATCGCCGAAATGCTGCTGCAGTCGCGACAGTTCGGCGGTCAGCCGTTCCCGCAGCTCCTTCGACGCCGGTTCGTCACACAGATTGTGCAGCTCGTGAGGGTCCTTCTCGAGATCGAAGAGCTCCCAGTGATCGATGCGCGGGAAGCGGATGAGCTTGTGCTGGCGCGTCCGGACGCCGAAGTGCGGCTCCGTCTTGAAATGCGAGATGTAGTAGCGGTAGTACATCGACTGGCGCCAGTCGCCGGGCGTCTTCCCGGCCAGAAGCGCGACGAGCGACCTCCCCTGCCAGTCCGCGGGAATCCCCGCGCCGCCCGCCTCGAGCAGCGTCGGCCCGAAGTCGAGGTTGAGCACGATCTCGTCGTTGACCGTTCCGGCGCGCACACGACCGGGCCAACGCACGAGGAGCGGCACGCGAAGCGCGTCTTCGTACATGAAGCGCTTGTCGTACAGGCCGTGTTCCCCGAGAAAGAAGCCCTGATCCGACGTGTAGACCACGACCGTGCTCTTCGTCAACGACAGTGAATCGAGCTCGTCGAGCACGCGCCCGACGTTCTCGTCGACACCGCGGACGCAGCGCAGGTACTTCTTCATGTAGAGCTGATACTGCAATGCTCGCCGCGCGCGCCCTTCGAGGTGCTTCGTCTCCCTCACGAAGTCGGTGTGGTGCCCCCACGCCGAACCGATGAATTGCAGCGTCGTTGCCAGAGCGCGGCGCCCTTCGTACTCGTCGTGGAGAGTCGGCGGCTCGGGGATCTCGACATCGTCAAAGAGCTTCGCGAAGCGCGTCGCGAACTGCCAGGTGTCGTGCGGGGCCTTGAAGTGACAAAAGAGCGCGAACGGTCGGTCCGTCGGCCGAGATTCGCGCAGGTAGCTCAGCGCCTTGTCGCCGATGACGTCGGACGAGTGCCCCGAGCGCCGCGTCTTCTTGCCGGAGCGCACGCGGCCGTTCGGATGCTCGTCGCCCATCTCGACGAACTCGGGATCGTGATATCGCCCTTGCCCCGGCAGCACGCTCCACCAGTCGAAGCCGACCGGATTGCTGTGGAGATGCCACTTGCCGACGAAGCTCGTGTGGTAGCCCGCGGCACGCAGGCGTTTCGGCACCGTGTCTTGACGCTGATCGAGCGGAGTGAACTTGTAGACGCCGTTTCGGTGCGAGTACTTCCCGGTGAAGATGACCGCACGACTCGGCGTGCAGATCGAGTTCGTGACGAACGCGTTGCGGAAGAGCATGCCCTCCCGAGCGAGTCGGTCGATCCTCGGAGTCGGCGCGACCTCGGCGAGGTGACCTCCGTACGCGCTGACAGCCGCTGACGCGTGGTCGTCCGACATGATGAACAGGATGTTCGGACGCGTCGCGTCCGCACCGCGCACGGCGGTGGCCAACGCGGCAACGGTGACGACGACGGACGTGAGAGCGACAAGAGCTCGCGTGAAACGACCGATGCGGGGCGCGTGAGTCATGATTCCTCGCCGTTCGTCTTGCGATCGGACTCCGTGGCATCCCAAGCGGGAGCGACCACGAGATCATCCCCGACGAAAGGGCGCCTTGCCAAGCCGCGGCTGCGGATCGGTCCCGCAATTGGTGCTGCCCGAGCTGGCCACACTGTCACGATCAGCCGCCCACCGTCGTGTGTCAGCATCGTTTTCGAGCCACTCCGCACACGTACGCAGCGCGATCCGAGAACCTGCCACGCGTCGCCCCTTGATCGATTCGTTACCTGAGCGATAATCGCTGCAATTCGATAGGGAGGCACGACGAATCCCCACCACCGAGGATGACGCCGTCTTCGGATGCGGTCGTTGCTTGTTCGGTGATGCCTCTGATCCGATAGACAGCGCCTTTCCAGGCTGGCTCGACACTGCGGCCGAGTCGGCGAATCCAAGCGACCCCTGAGGAATGAAGATCTCGATGACGCGAAGAACGCGACGCTGCGCACTCAGCGCCCTCCTCCTCGCCATCACGGCCGTTCTACCGAGCTCGGCTCGCGCCGCCGACCTCGAGCTCGAGCGCGGCGACCACGTCGTCTACATCGGCAACACGATGGCGGATCGCATGCAGCACCACGCTTGGTTGGAGACGTACATCCATACGCTCCACCCGAAGCACCAGCTCACGTTCCGCAACTTGGGATTCTCGGGAGACGAGGTCACGACGCGTCAGCGTTCGGCCAATTTCGGCAGCTCCGATCAGTGGCTGACGAAAACCGAAGCCGACGTCGTCTTCTGCTTCTTCGGCTACAACGAAGCGCTGCGCGGCGAAGGCCAGCTGTCGGGTTTCCGCAAGAACCTCGCCCGCATGATCGACAGCATGCGGGGCCAGAAGTACAACGGCGAGTCGGCGCCGCGCCTCGTCATCTTCTCGCCCATCGCTCACGAGAATCTGCGCAGCTCGCACCTGCCCGACGGCAGCGCGAACAACGAAAAGCTCGCGCTGTACACGGCGGCGATGGCAGACGTTTGCCGCGAGAAGAACGCTCGCTTCGTCGACCTCTTCAACCCGACGCTCTCGCTCTACAGCGAGGTATCGAAGCCGCTGACGGTCAACGGCATCCACCTGCTCGAGCACGGCAACCAGGCCGTCGCGAAGATCATCGCCCATGATCTCTTCGGACAAGCCGGCGAGAGGGTCACGCGAAGCGACGGTTCGCTCACGCGTCTGCGCGAGGCTGTCCTCGAGAAGAACTACTATTGGTTCAGTCGCTATCGCGTCGTCGACGGATACAACGTCTACGGTGGTCGCTCTCGGCTCTCCTGGTTCGGCATGTCGAATGCCGACGTCATGCGTCGCGAGATGGAGATCTTCGACATCATGACGGCGAACCGCGATGTCGCCGTCTGGGCCGCCGCGCAGGGCCGAGAGCACAAAGTCGTCGACAACAACCTGCCTCCGGAGCTCGAAGTTCGGACCAACAAGCCGGGTCAGCTCGAGAACGACTCCCACCCCTACCTCGGAGGCAAAGAGGCGATCGGCAAGATGAAGATCGCCCAGGGCATGGAGGTGAACCTCTTCGCGTCCGAAGAGATGTTCCCCGAGATCGTCAACCCCGTGCAGATGGCGGTCGATACGAACGGCCGTCTGTTCGCCTCGGTTTGGCCGTCCTACCCGCACTGGAACCCGACCGAGCCGCGCACCGACCGCATCGTCTGCCTGCCGGATGACGACGGCGACGGCGTCGCTGACAAGTGCATCACCTTCGCGGACGAGCTCAACAGCATCACGGCCTTCGAGTTCTGGGGTGGAGGCATGCTCGTCGCTGCGCCGCCGGAGATCTGGTTCCTGCAGGACACGGACGGCGACTACGTCGCGGACAAGAAGACACGCATGCTCCAGGGCGTGTCGAGCGCCGACACGCACCACTCGGCCAACGCGATGCTCATCGGGCCAGACGGTTGGCTCTACTGGTCGCGAGGCATCTTCAACGTCGCTGCGATGGAGACGCCGACGCGCACGTACCGCAGCGGAGCGACCGGGGTCCACCGATTCAATCCTCGGACGTTCGAGATCGAGTTCCACTTCCCGATCGGTCCGAACCCCCACGGCGACGTCTTCGATCAGTGGGGATACCAGTTCGCCAACGACGGCACCGGCGGCACGGGAAGCTACGTCAACATCGGCAAGGGCCGCGGCAACCGGAAGTGGTTCCAGAAGCGCATGCGACCGGTCGCCGCGACCGGGCTCCTGTCGAGCAGCCACTTCCCGGAGAAGAACCAGGGCAACTTCCTGATCTGCAACACGATCGGCTTCCGCGGCGTGCTGCAGCACGAAGTCAGCTACGACGGCGCGGACATCCGCGCGACGGAGGTCGAGCCCATCGTCTACTCGGACGATCCGAATTTCCGGCCGACGGATGTCGAGATCGGCGGCGACGGCGCGCTCTACGTCTCCGATTGGTGCAACGTGCTCATCGGGCACATGCAGCACAACATGCGCGACCCGAACCGCGACCACACGCACGGCCGGATCTATCGCTTCACCGCGAAGGGACGGCCGCTCCTTAAGCCGCACCGACTGAAGGGCAAGCCGATTCCGGAGGTGCTCCAAGCCTTCTACGCCAAGGAGACTCCGAGTCGCTACCGCGCGCGCCTCGAGCTCGGTGGCCGCGACACCAAGGCTGTCCTGACAGCCCTCGCGTCGTGGACCGCGAAGCGCAACGCGAAGAACGCGGACGACGCGCAGGCCCTCCTCGAATGCCTCTGGGTCCACGAGGAGCACCGCAAGCCGAACCTCGCCCTCGTCAAGAAGGTGTTCCAAGCCGACGAGCCGCGCGTTCGCGCTGCCGCCATCCGCTCGCTCGGCCACTGGGGACCGCGCGCGTTCCTGACGCCGGGAGCGATCACCGACGGCTGGCAGGACATTCTCATGCACGCATCGCGCGACGAGTCGCCGCTCGTGCGCGCCGAAGCCTTGAAGGCCGCCGTCGAGTACACCGGAACCGCGTCGGCGGAGGTCATCTTCGAAGTCGCCACGCGCCCGATGGGCTCCGAGCTCGAGAACGTGCTCGCGTACGCTCGACAGAACATCGATGTCGACGCGATGGTCGCGGACGCGATGAAGTCCGGCCGCGAGCTGTCGCGGGCCGCGCAGGCGTACGCCTTGCAGAAGGCGAGCGCGAATCTCCTCGTCTCGATGGCGCGCAGCGATGCGGTCTACGAAGCGCTTCTGACCCGAGCCGGCATTCCCGCCAAATACCGCATGGAAGCGGTCGTGGCCTTCGCGAAGAAGAATCGCCGCACGCCAGTGAAGGAGCTGATCTTCCACATCGCGGACGCGGAGAAGAACGGCCGAGCGAGCCTCGACGATCTCACGCAAATCCTCCTGTCGGCAGAGCCCGTTGAGCTCGCCGAGGCGAAACGCACGATCGCCGGACTGGCGTCGGGAACGTCGTCGGCCCCGGTGCGAACGGCTGCCTACGCGGCGTGGATTCGCTCCGGCGCGGCGAAGGCAGCATGGAAGCACGCGTTGAGGTCGCGAGAATCGCTGACCGACTTCCTGGCGGGCCTGAGCTACGTTGACAGTGTCGAGGCGCGCGAGCCGCTCTTCGCGCTCATCCGCCCGCTGACGAAGCAGCTGCCGGAGCACCTGCGCTCGGACGAGGACGGCGGCAGCGCGGTCGCCAGCGGCCCGGCCGTCGCATGGGAGTACTGGGAGCCGCACCCCGCGCAGAACGTCGCGCTCGAGACGCTCGATCGCGTCAAGCCGAAGCTCACCGGCCGGCACGAAAACTTCAAGCTGTTCATCCCGGGAGGCAGAAGGGACGCCTTCGCTACGCGCCAGATCGCCTCGATCCGCGTGCCGAAATCGGGCGGCTACACGTTCTACACCTCGTCGGACGACGGATCGCGGCTTTACATCGACAAGAAGCTCGTCGTCAACAACGATGGGCTTCACGGCACGGCGGAAGCGAAGGGGCGCATCCGGCTCGAAGCGGGCCTCCACGAGATCATCGTCACGTTCTTCGAGAACGGCGGTTCCGACGCACTGAAGGTCGAGTGGCGGGGACCGGGAGTGCGCAGGCAGGAGATCCTGACGTCCGCGCTCCGCCCGGCGGGAAGCGCCAACCTGCGTGCGGTCGCCATCGGCGTCATCGCTCGCTGGCCGGGCCACGTCGACGAGAAGGTCGAAGACCTCGCCGCGCTCGCCGCGTCGGACTCGCTCTCCGGCGTCGCGCTCAACGGGCTCGCGACGGTACCCTCCCAACATGTCCTCGAGCGGCTCGAGGACAGCGAGGCGCAGGCGGTGCTCGGCGCGCTGGTCGGACTCGCCTCCGAGGCTTCGCCGGCCGACATGCAGTCCGACGAATACCTCAGCCTGCTGGGCCTCGGCGACGCGCTCCTCGCAAAGGCCGGAACGCTCCGCGTGACGGCCGGTTCCAAGCTCAAGGAGCTCCGCGCGAGCATTCCGGTGAAGGCCGACCCGAAGGTCATGGCGCTCGGCAAGGAGGTCTACTCCCGCGATAGCCACTGCACGACGTGCCACCAGCCGCACGGACAGGGCCTGCCGAACCTCTACCCGCCGCTCGACGGGAGCCTCTGGGCGACGGGATCCGTGGACCGCATGATCCGCATCGTCCTCGACGGCATGCACGGCACGGTCGTCGTGAAGGGCAAGACGTACCGGTCACCGCCGATCCCGCCGATGACCGGCTTCCGCCAGCTCCTCAACGACAAGGAGATCGCCGCGGTGCTGACGTACGTCCGCAACTCCTGGTCGAACCGCGCCATGCCGGTCGAGCCGTCGGAGGTCGCCCGCGCGCGCGCCGAGAAGCGGGAGGGCGGCGAGACGTTCTGGAGCGCGGCGGACATCGTCGCGAGGTATCCGCTCGAGGACGGAACCGTGATCGAAGATACCGGGTCGGCCGACGGCTGGGTGCCGAGGCTCGTCAAGGAGTGGAAGACAGGCGACATCAAGCCGTCGGACGTGACCGCAGGCAAGCGATCGTTCGACATCGGACTGCGAACGTTCACTCGATTGGGCTGCAGCAGCTGCCACAAGATGGCCGGTAGCGAGGGCGGCGTTTTCGGCCCCGACCTCGCGGCGCTCGACCCGAAGACGAAGAAAAACGCGGAGTTCATCCTGGGCTCGCTGCTCGATCCATCGAAGGACGTCGAAGAGGCCTACTCGAGCTACTCGTTCGTGCTGAACACCGGAGAGGTCTTCACCGGCCTGCTCGCGAAGGAGGAGAACGGCGACATCCATGTCGTCTCCGATCCCCTCGCGCCCGCGCGGGTCGTGAAGAAGAACACGATCCTGGCGCAGCAGAAGCAGGCGTCGTCGATCATGCCGGAGGGCATCCTCAACACGATGACGAAGGAGGAGATCCTCGATCTCATCGCGTACGTGTTGGCCGGAGGGAAGAAGGACGCCGCGATCTTCGGCAACTGATCCACTCGCAGGGCGACCACGCCCCATGAAGAAAGGCCGCGACCCCGAGCGGGATCGCGGCCTTTCTTCTTGAACGAGGACGACCTACTTCTCCTCGTCGTCGTCGCCCTTCTTCGCCGCGAGCTTCTGCCGCGTCTCCTTGATCAGCGTGTTGACGTTGCGGGCAGGCAGGATGAACACGTTCATCCCGGAGCCGCCCCCGCCGCCCAGCATCATGGTGATCATTCCCATCTCGCCGCCACCGCCTTCGTCCTCGACTCCCGATTCGAGAATCGTCAGCACGCCGACGACCTGGCCCTCAGGACTGAAGACGACGGAGCCCGGGCCGCCGACGTTGCCGGCCGTCAACCACGCGCGACGCGGCTTCTTCACCGCCGCCGCGATGCGGCCGAGGCTGAAGAACGGCGCGTAGTCGAATCCCTTGCCCAATCGGGACACGCTCGCGACGCGCGAGCCGACCGCGGGCTTGGCGCCCTTGGAGAAATCGATCGGCGCGATCTCCTTGCCCTCGAGATCGTCAATCTGCAAGAACGCGATCTGGACCTTGCTGTCCTTCGCGACCAGGCGGGCCGGGTACTCCTTCTCCTCGTTGCCGAAGATCACGCCGAACTCCACGGGCGTCACCTTGATCTCCAGCCCTTGCGCGCCGCCGGGCATCGGCGGGTTGAACGTCGTGTTGCTGATGAGGACGAGCCCGTCCTTGTCGACGACGACGCCCTGAACCGCCGTGCGGTTCTCCGACTCCTGGCTCTGTGGACCGAACCGGATCTCGGTCTTCGTGACGACGCGCACTGTGACCACGCTCGGCGATTTCGACTCGACCAGGGCCTTGAGCCCCGCGGCGAGCTCATCGGCGCGAACACCGCGTGTGGCGACGAGCGTGGACAAGCCGACGGCGATGGACAGTGCAAGAAGACTCAGTCGTGACATGTGATTCCTCTCTCGATTCGAAAACGTGTCGTTGCTGTTTCTGTTCGAAGACTCGATCACTCGTCGGACCACGCGGTATCGAAGAACACGAACCTCGTCCCGGAGCCGCGACGCAGCAGCACCGGAACGACCGTCGGCTTCGACTCGCGCACGGCCGTCATCGCTTGCTTGAAGGAGGTCAGATCGCTGACGTCGTGGTCAGCGACGCGCAGGATGAGATCGCCGACGCGCAAGCCGGCCAGGTTCGCCCAACCGCCTCGGGTCGATTCGGTCGCGATCACGCCCTTCACGCTGTCGTCCCAGCGACGCTTGATCCGGTCGCGGAACATCACCTCGCGCACCGCGAACTCGAAGTCGTCATTCTTCTCCGTCTTCGCCTCGCTCGACGGCGTAGGCGTCTTCTCGAGCTCCAACGCGACCTCGAGCTTCTCCGCACCGCGCTGAAGCTCGACCTGCACGCTCTCGCCGGAGCTGTACTCCTCGACCAGAGTCTCGAGATCCTTCGCGTCTTGCTCGCGATACGACTCGAGCTCCTCGCCGTCGAACGAGCGGACGATGTCCCCGACGCGAAGCCCGGCCGCGAGCGCCTTCGTGTCCGGGAGAACCCTCGTGATCCGCAGGCCGCGCATTCCCTCGCAGCCCATCGCTGCCGCAACGTCCGGTGTCAGGACCTGCGTCTCGATGCCGATCCACGCCTTGCTGAGCTCGCCGCCGGAGCGCGGCGGCTTCTTCGACTCGGTCTTGACGACGGACAGCAGACTCTGGCCGCTGCGCCACAGTTCGAGCGCCCGGCGCTCCTTCTTCGAGTCGCCGCCGAGAGCCTTCTCGAACGCGGCGAGGTTCGACACAGGCTTGCCGTCGATCGACAGAACGACGTCGCCAGCGTGAATCCGTGGCCGCGCGTTCTCGAACGACCGCCCCGGGCGCAGGCCCGTAATCAACACGGCGTCCGACGACGGGTACCTGCGAGCGCGCGCCATCGGGCCGGTGATTTCCTGAGCGGTCACACCGAGCGCGCGGATCTCGGCCTGTCGTCCGACGAACTCCTCCATGTCGGCGACGTCGAGCTCGACATCGATCGTCTTGCCTGCGCGCTCGACTCGTGCCGTGGTCCGCCCACCGATTCGAAGCTCCGCGATGCGTTGGTAGAGCGGCGGGACCTGCTCGAAGAACCGACCGTCGACCGGCTTGCCGTCGAGCGCGACGAGGAGATCTCCCGGCTGGAGCTTCGCCTTCGCTGCCGGCGACTCGGGGCTCACCGACGCGACCAGCACGCCCATGTCGAGCCCGAGCTTCGCGACCGGCGCGAGACCGATGCCGAGGTAGCCCCGCCGCACGCGGCCGTGCGTGAGGATCTGGTTCAGCACCTTCGAGACGAGCGTCGACGGTGTGGCGAAGCCGACACCCGATCCGCCGCGCGTGTTGATGCCGACGATCTCGCCCTTGAGGTTGCACAGCGGCCCGCCGGAGTTGCCCGGCAGGATCAGCGCATCGTGCTGAATCCACTGCGTGAACATGCCGGTCTTGTTGCCGCCGCCGAAGTCGAGATCCTCGAGCGAAGTGCCGGTGAAGTCGGTGAAGACACGCTCGGGGTTCGAGACGATACCGAGCGTCATCGATGACGACAGCGCCAGCGGATTGCCGACCGCGACGACGTGATCGCCGACCTGCAACGATCCGGAGTCGCCCAGCGTCGCGAATGGAATCGCTTCGGCGCCGTCGCGATCGTCGAGCCGCAGCTGGAGGATGCACAGATCCGTCGGTGCATCCTCCGCGATCTTCGTCGCGCGAAGCTTCTCGCCGCTCGCAAGCGTGCAGGTGATGCGGTCGGCGTTCTGGGCGACGTGGAAGTTCGTGATGACGTGCCCGCCGGGCTGACGATGACCCCGCTGCCCGCGGCCGGGAAGCGTTGCGCGCGACCGCCGCCGTACACCTTGGTGACAACGGCGATGTTGACGAGCGCGGGGTAGACTTTACGGCGCGTGAACGCCAGGTCCTCGCGGAGCTGGTCAGACGCAGAGGTCGATGCCACCGCCGCAGTGGCGACGGCGAATCCCAAACACAACACGATCGTGCGTCGCATGGTTGTCGTTCAAGTCCTTCGTGAAAGTAGACGAGGCACGAGACCGTCAGGTCCCGGGCTCGGACCCAAGTCAGGTGAGAAAGGCAGCCACCGTATCAGACGGCGTCGCCGGTCGAAGGATACAGGTTTCCCGCAATTGTCGTGGCGGGGCCTCAGTGCCGTGTTTCGCAAATATCTGTGCATATCGAGCGAGCAGATTCGTTCGCTGG
>CAYMRB010000059.1:0-18268 GCA_964392615.1 uncultured Planctomycetia bacterium
GCTGTTTGGCTGGTGGTATCTTGCGGGGGGGGTCGCCTTGGGGTAAACCAGGGGCTATGGCACGGCGGCGGTTGTATAGCGCGACGGGGGGGAGAGGGCGGCGCACGACGGTGGCGCCGGCTTGCAGTTCACGCGGCGGTTCACGCGCTCCGGCGACGGCAGCCGCGTCGATCCGTACGAGACGATCGAGTGGGAGCGCCGCGACGCGCGCATCCTGAACTCGGACGGATCGGTCGTCTTCGAGGCCGAGGACGTCGAGATTCCCGCGCCGTGGTCGACGATCGCCGGCGACGTGATGGCGTCGAAGTACATGCGCAAGGCCGGGGTGCCGATCTTCGACGAGAACGGCGAACCGCAGCGCGACGAGCACGGCAATGTGCGGACCGGTCGCGAGACGAGCACGCGCCAGGTCATCCGGCGGCTGACAGGCTGCTGGCGGCATTGGGGCCAGGAGAACGGCTACTTCGCGAGCGAGGCCGACGGCGCAGCGTTCGAGGACGAGCTCGCGTTCATGCTGCTCCACCAGATGGCGGCGCCGAACTCGCCACAGTGGTTCAACACGGGGCTGCACTGGTTGTACGGTCTGACGGGACCCGCGCAGGGGCACTACTACGTCGAGCCGCGCACGGGCGAGGTGCGGGAGTCGGACGACGCCTACAGCCACCCGCAGCCGCACGCGTGCTTCATTCAGTCGGTGCGCGATGACCTCGTCAACGACGGCGGCATCATGGACCTCTGGATGCGGGAGGCGCGCCTCTTCAAGTACGGCTCCGGAACCGGGACGAACTTCTCGCGCATCCGCGGCGAGAACGAGCCCCTCGCGGGCGGCGGCTTCTCATCCGGCCTGATGTCGTTCCTGCGCATCGGCGATCGCGCGGCCGGCGCGATCAAGAGCGGTGGCACGACGCGGCGCGCCGCGAAGATGGTGTGCCTCGACCTCGACCACCCCGACATCGAGTCCTTCGTCAATTGGAAGGCCGAGGAGGAGCGCAAGGTGGCCGCGCTGATCGCCGCGGGGTATCCGGCCGACTTCAACGGCGAGGCCTACGCGACCGTGTCGGGCCAGAACTCGAACAACTCGGTTCGCGTGCCCGAGGCGTTCCTGCGCAGCTTCGAGTCCGGGGGCGAGTGGGAGCTGCGGAACCGCACGAGTGGCGATATCGCGAAGAAGGTCGAATCCCGCGATCTGTGGGAGCAGGTCTGCTCGGCGGCCTGGCATTGCGCCGATCCCGGCGTGCAGTTCGACACGACGATCAACGACTGGCACACGTGCCCCGAGAGCGGTCGCATCAACGCGTCCAATCCGTGCTCGGAGTACATGTTCCTCGACAACACCGCGTGCAACCTCGCGTCGATCAACCTGCTACGGTTTTTCGACCCCGAGACGCAGCGGTTCGACGTCGAGGGCTTCCGCCACGCGTGCCGGCTGTGGACGGTGGTTCTCGAGATCAGCGTCCTGATGGCGCAGTACCCGAGCGAGCAGATCGCCGATCTGAGCTATCGCTTCCGCACGCTCGGTCTCGGCTACACGAACATCGGCACGCTCCTGATGGTCGCGGGATTGCCGTACGACAGCGAGGAAGCCCGCGCCATGTCCGGCGCGATCACGGCGATCATGACGTCGGAGAGCTACGCGACGTCGGCCGAGATGGCCGAGCACCTCGGCCCGTTCCCTGGGTATGAGCAGAACCGCGACGCGATGCTGCGCGTCATGCGCAACCATCGTCGTGCGGCGTACGATGAGCCGGAGACCGAGTACGAGGGGCTCAACGTCACACCGTGCGGCCTCTCCGACAAGAACTGCCCCGAGTACCTCTCGACGGCGGCGCGCGAGGGGTGGGATCTCGCCCTCGCGCTCGGCAAGCGCTACGGCTACCGCAACGCGCAGGTAACGGTCATCGCGCCGACCGGCACCATCAGCCTGTTGATGGACTGCGACACGAGCGGGATCGAGCCGGACTTCAACCTGGTCAAGTTCAAGAAGCTCGCCGGCGGCGGTTTCTTCACGATTCCGAACCGCTCCGTCGACATCGCGCTGCGTCAGCTCGGCTACAGCGAGGAGCAGATCGACGACATCATGCGGTACCTCGTCGGCGCGAAGACGCTCGAGGGGTGCCCGTTCGTCAACCGCGAGAGTCTGAAGGAGCGCGGACTTCTCGACAGCGAGATCGATTCGGTCGAGGAGGGGCTGCCGCGCGTCTTCGACCTGTCGTCGGGCTTCGGCGTCTGGACGATCGGCGAGGCGTGCCTCCAGCGCCTCGGTTTCGACGCGGACGAGTACCGCCGGCAGGGATTCAACGTCCTGCGCGCGCTGCGCTTCACGCCGGCGGATATCGCTGCGGCCAACGATTGGGTCTGCGGCCGTCGCACGATCGAAGGGTCGCCGCACCTGCGCGAGGAGCACCTGCCCGTCTTCGACTGCGCGAACAAGTGCGGCGATCACGGCGAACGATTCATCGCTCCGACGGGTCATCTTCGCATGATGGCCGCGGCGCAGCCGTTCATCAGCGGCGCGATCTCGAAGACGATCAACATGCCGCACGAGACCACTGTCGAGGAGATCAGCGAGGCCTATCTGCTGAGCTGGAAGCTCGGCCTGAAGGCGACCGCGCTGTACCGCGACGGCTGCAAGCAGTCTCAGCCGCTGTCGTCGAAGTCGGATCAGGACTCGACGGCGACCAAGGAGGCGAGCGACGAAGAAGCGGCCGAGTCGCAAGCGCGTGATGAGAGCGGTCAGCAGCCCGCCGCGCCGGAGGCGACCGAGCCCGCCGGGGCCCCTGCGGCAGCGCCGGAGCGACGCAAGCGTCGTCCGTTGCCCGGCAAGCGGCACGGGTTCACGCAGGAAGCGAAGGTCGGCGGACACAAGATCTACCTGCGCACCGGCGAGTACGAGGACGGCTCGCTCGGCGAGATCTTCATCGACATGCACAAGGAGGGCGCCGCCTTCCGCGGCATCATGAACTGCTTCGCGATCGCGATCTCGAAGGGGCTCCAGTACGGCGTCCCGCTCGAGGAGTTCGTGGACACGTTCACGTTCACGCGCTTCGCGCCGCAGGGCCAGGTGCAGGGACATCCGAACATCAAGATGTCGACGTCGGTCCTCGACTTCGTGTTCCGCGCGCTCGGTCTCGAGTACCAGCAACGCACCGACCTCGTGCACGTTCCGCCGAGCGAGCTTCAGAACGACGACCCGGCCGAGCGTACGACGCGAAGCGGGTCGGCGGACGACGAAGCGGCGGCTGCCGAGTCCGCAGATGACGAGAGCCCGGCAGCTTCGGAGGCCGGCGCCACGGAGAAACCGTCCGGCGGCAGCCCGGGAGCGACGGCGTGGAATACGTCCGCCGCGCCATCGTGGAGCGCCGGCGCGGACAACGGCGTCGCCAACGGCAACGCGCCGAGCCCGGGAGTACCGAGCGAGTACTACTACAGCGAGTACCTCGGCGAGGGCATGGGCGACGCGCCGCTGTGCGACAAGTGCGGCAATTACACGATTCGCAGCGGGTCGTGCTATCGCTGCTTGTTCTGCGGGGAGTCGATGGGCTGCTCGTGAGCAGTTTTCGCTTCTCGCGCGTGAGCGGTTTTCGTTTTTCGAGCGTCGCAGGTGACGCGCGAGAAGCGAAAACCGCTCACGGGGGGCGGCTGAGTTCGCGGGAAGAAGTCAGCGGTTCCTTCCGCTGACCGGACGGGTCTCGAGCCCGCCGTCCTCTCGGACAACCGTGAATTCCTCCCACAGGTTGACGGTCGAGCACGCGTGCCGCGGTACGATCCAAATCGGCGCGCCGATCTCGAAGCGCTGCGATCCGTCGTGGCGCAGCACCGTGTGCTCCTCGGTCGTGCCGATGACCTCGAGGCCCGCGTGCGAGAAGACCTCGACGGGGCCCTGGTCGATGCCCCAGCGCTTGTGGCCGAGGTCGAGCGTGATGAGGTCGGCCCCGGGTCGATCCATGACGCGGGCCAAGATGAGCACGGCGAAGACGAAGCGGTTCGGGAGCAGCGCGTCGGACTTGCTGTCCCAATAGATCCACGTGCCCGGCGAGACCTCGATGTCGACGTTCGGCGGGTCGATCTCGACGAGCTCGCGCAGGCACGCGTCGAATCCGGGCGTTCCGCTGACGACGAGTCGGCGCAGCGGCGTGCCGGCCGCGACGATGGCGCGCAGCGCGTTCACGGTTCGACCCATCGTCCCGCGAGCGCACTCGCGGCGCGCCGCCGGGTCGGGCGCGTGATTGTGGCCGTCGTAGGCGTGCAGGCCGACGAGCCGCAACGCATCGAATGCCGGCGCGTCGAGCGCGCGCGCGAGCTCGGGCGCGCTTTCGGGCGGCATGCCCGTGCGGTGGCCGCCGACGTCGAGATCGAGGTAGCAGTCGATCCGCACGCCCGAGTCATCCGCGGCGCGCGCCAGGATGCGAGCGTGCTCGATGCTCCCGATCTGTGCTGCGATGCGCACGTCCGGGCGGCAGCGGATGCGCTCGGCGAGGAACCGCGCTCGCGCGTCCAGCAGCGGATACGCGACGAACACGTCGCGCGCGCCGGCCTCGATCAGCGGGTCGAGCTCGTGCGGCGTCGCCTTGAACCGCTCGATGCCCTCCCGCAGCTGCAAGCGCGCCGTCCAGACGGACTTGTGAGTCTTGACGTGCGGCCGCAGGTGCCGGAATCCGCTCTGCGGCACGATGCGCTGGAGCTCGGCGCGCAGGCGTCGGATGTTCTCGAGCACTCGCGTCTCGAAGACGACGAGCCGGGGGCTCGAAAGGTCGCCGAGCGCGGCGAACGGGTAGGCGGTCGAATCGAGGACGCGTCCGTCTGCGGGGCTCATGGCGACAGGGTACCGCGTTCCCGTCGCGCGGCGCCCCCAAAACAAAGGCCGCTCGCTCGGTCCGTATCACGGGAGAGGGTGCGGCTTCCGTGCTGGTCGAGCGAGCGGCGCTCCCGCCGACCCCCGAGAGGTCTCGGAGGCGGCGGGGATACCTCATGCGACGCGCGCCGCGCGTCGCGATTTCATATCTTCAGGACTTCGGCGCTCAGAGCTGGATGACGTCGTCCTTCTCGGCGGGGTGGACGTGGAGCTTCTTCGCGCCGCCGGCCTTCTTCTTCTTCTTCTTCAGCTGCAGCTTCTTCTTGGCCTTCTCGTCCTTCCTGAGCTCGATGTGCGGGAAGATGCGCAGCTCCTTCTTGCCGCTGTGGACCCGGATGTTCTTCCCGGCTTCCTTCACCTTCTGGCGCACGTCGTCGGAGAGCTTGTCGATCTTGTCCCACGGCAGGTCGTCGGCGATCGTCTTACCGTCGCGCTTGACAGTGACCGTGCGCTGACCGTCCTTCTCGGTGATCTCGATGTGGAGATCGCCGTCCTTGACGATCGCCTTCGACTGGGTCCTCGACTCGGTCTTCGATCGCACGCCGCCGGGGTGGGCGTCGAGGTCGAGGTCGAGAATGTCGAACCCGCCATCGTGGTCGAGATCGAGGCGCTCGATCGCCTTCTCGAGCTGCTGCATGATCTCGTCGGGGAGCTCTCGGCCTTTCAGCGAGTCCCGCAGCCTGTCGAAGCGCTTCTTCGCGCCGCGGAACTTGTCCAACGACGGGATCTCGATCACCCGCTCCTCGCCGTCCGGGCCGCGGATGATGATCTTGCCGCGCGCGGACGACTGGGGCTTGCCGAAGATCTGCGGACGGACGAACGGTCGCAGCGCGCCGGACGCGTCGTCGCCCGGCCCCTCCGGGCGCGCGCCGAGCACGACGGCGACCTTGCCCGGCTTGCCGGCGTGGATGATGTCGAGCTCGATCTTGTCGCCCGCAGCGTGCTTGCCGATCAGCTGCGGCAGATTGCTGTCCATCGCGGCGTGGCCGCCCGCGCCACCGATTCCGCCGGTTCCGCCGATGATGACGTGCGGATGATCGACGCCCTCCGGCAGCTCGATTCCCGGCGGCAGCTGGCCGGTACCGTCCGGATGCAGGAAGAACCGGCCGTGCGGTCCGTCGGGAATGGCGTGGAAGGACCCGTGCGCCGAGTCGGCGTCGGGCGTCTTGCACTCGACGTCCTTGCCGGCGACGCGAACGATGATGTCGTGCACGACGAGGCCGGCCTTCGCCGCGGGTGAGCCCTCGAGCACGCGATCGATCACGACGCCGTGGTCGGCCGCGAGTCCCGTGTGGATCGCGAGTTCCGGAGAGACCGCGTGGAACTGCACGCCGAGGAAGCCTGGCTTCCTCTTCTCCACGGCCGGTGGGGCCGCGGCACCGTCGGCTCCGGCGAGCACGACTTTCATCTTCAGCGTCTCCGCGCCACGGCGCACGCGCAGGTGCAGCGTGTCGCCGACCTTGTGCTTGCCGATCGCGGCGACGAGGCCGTTCATGTCGGCGATGTTCGCGTCATCGGCGCCGATGATCACGTCGTGACGCCGCAAGCCGGCCTTGGCGGCGGGGCTGCCGTCGACGACTTGCGCGATCATCGCGCCGCCGTCGACGCCGAGGTGCGCGGACACCGCTTCGGGAAGCTCCGGAGCGATGACGACGCCGAGGAACGGTCGATCGTCACCGATCGCCGACGCGTGTGCGCCGACGAGGAGAAAGGCGGTCAAGGCGATGGACAGGGCTCGGGCCCGGGTTGGGTTCATCATCATGTCAGACTCCTCTGTCAATCCGTGTCATCGTCGGGAGGGGGGATGGAGACCGGGATCGCCGGTCGATCGTCGCCGTGGCTCACTGCCACGGACGAGGTGCGTAGCGGATCAGCTGCGTCTCGACTCGCTCGAGCTCCACAGTGATGTTGCGGTCGGGCACGTCGCGGTCTGGCGTCGCGTGGATCGTGCGCTTCCGCTTTCCGGGGACGTCGACCAGAACTCGCCGCGTTCGCGTGCGGAGGCCGAAGCGTTCGGCTTCCACGGACGGCGCGACGTCTCCGGGGATCGGAACTTGTTCGTACTTCTCGCTCTCCTTTTCCAGGACGAAGATCGCCTCGGGCGCCGCGGTGGGCCCCGTCGGTGTCGGTCCGACGATGGGCTCGTTCGGGTCGTTAGCGCGGAAGAGCGCGAACCAGACCGACGCGCCGACGACGAAAGCGGCAGCGGCCGCGGCGGCGAGCAGCGCCCACTGGCCGCGATCTCGCGCGGCTCTCTCGCGACTCTGCTCTTCGCCGTGCGTCTGGCTGTGAAGCGCCTCGAGGCGGCTGCGGAGCTCGTGGAGGTCGTCGGGGCCGGGCGTCAGCTCGGCGCGCAGGCGTTCGGAGGCGCGGCGCTCTTGCCGCAGCACGGCAGGCTCGTCGGGGCCACTCGGAGCTCCGTCGAGAGGCTGTTCCCCATCGACGCGTCGCGAGAGCTCCAGCGAGATCGTCTCAGCGTTGCGCGGATCGTTCATCAGTCCTTGCCGCTCCGACTCGGCGCTCTGAGGTGGCTGGACGGCCGCCCGCGGCTTTCCCTGTTGCGCGCGCGTCGCGGCTCCGTCGTCTCGTCGTCTTCGAAGAGCCGTCGATAGGCTTCGGTGCGACGAAGCCGCTCGCGGGCACGGAAGATGCGCACCTGCACCGCGTTGGTCGAGACCCCGAGAATGCGGCTGATCTCCGCGTAGGAGAGCTCGTCGACGTGCCGCAGGAGCATCGGCTCGCGGTACTTCGGTGGCAGCTCCAGCACCTCGCGAATCGCTTCGTCGACATCCTCCTGTCGGTCGATGCCGTGGGCCGCGGGGTCGTTCGTCGGTAGTTCGATCTCGGTGACATGCGCTTCCTGGCGTCGCTGGACAGCACGGCGAATGTGGTCGCGCAGGACGTTCGTGGCGATCCGGTAAAGCCACGCGGGGAACCGATCCGGATCGCGCAGCTTGTGAAAGCCACGAAATGCCCGCAGGAGGATGTCCTGGCACAGATCATCCACCTCCTGGCGGTCTCTGCCCCGGAGCCGCGCGCCGAGCCATCCTCGGAGCCAGCGGAGGTTTGCCGCGAAGAGATCTTCGAGGTCTACCGGAGCAGCGGACTGCCGAGTCGAACTCGTCCGCCTGCGTTCATTCGCCATTCAGCGAGCATAGACCGGGGGGGAGTGAGGGCCTTACAGAAAAAAGTCACGGCATGGGCTGGTGGGCCGCTTCCAGCAGCCGGGTGGCGAGGGCGGTGACCTCCGACGGCGCGAGGGGCTTGAAGAGTACCGCGGACGGCTCGAAGTCCTCGACCATCTCCTTTCGGAACATCTCGCCCATCGACGTCATGAAAACGATCCGCGGCTGTGGATCGAGCGGCATGGCGCGTATGCGCCGTGCCACATCGAGGCCGCTGAGACCCGGGAGCATGATGTCCAGAAACACGAGGCGGAAGTTGTTCGACTCGACCTTCTCGAGCGCCTCGGAACCATCCGCCGCTGTTTCGGCCGATATGTCCTCCTGGTCGAGGACATATCGCAGCAGCAGGCACGTCATCCGGCAGTCGTCAACGACGAGGGTTTCGGTGCGATCCATGCCGAGTCACCTAGCGAGCCTTGAGGATGCAGAGGGTGACGTCATCCTGGTTGAAGCGCTCGTCCTGGAACATGTACATCTCCATGAGGAGGGAGTGGTACATCCGCTTCGCCGTTTGGCGGGAGTAGCGGATGACCGCGTCTTGGAGTCGCTTCTCGCCGAACTGCTCCTGGTGTTGGTTTTCGGCTTCCGTGACGCCGTCCGTGTAGCACACGAGGATGTCGCCGGGCTCGATTCGTGTCTCGGCCTCCTCGTACACGAACGGAGAAACGATGCCGAAGAGGAGGCCAGCCTCGTCCAGCGTCTGGCACTCGCGCGTGCTACTTCGATACAGCAGCGGGCGGTTGTGCCCGGCGTTGACGTAGCGCAGCCTCTGCGTCGCGGCGTCGTAGACGCAATAGAACGCCGACAAGAAGTGCCCCGACATGTGGAGCTCGTCGTAGACCGCCGAATTCAGCTCCTTGAACAAGCCGTCGAGGCGGTCGTGTCGCTTCAGCAGATGTCGGAACGTCGTCCGAAACATCACTCCGATCAGACCGGACGCGACGCTATGCCCCGATGCGTCCGCGATGAGGATGCCGAGACTGTCGTCGCCCAGCTCGAAGAAGTCGTAGTAATCGCCTCCGACGTGAGCGGCCGTCACACACCCCGCATGCAGATCGAACCGCGGACTCTGCGGGGTCGTCTGCGGCAGGAGCTTCTCCTGGATCTGGCGCGCGATCGCCAGCTCCTTCATCAGCCCCTCGTCCTTGCGGAGCTTCTGAATCAGGAGGAAGAGGTGAAGGCACAGGCTCAGGTGGCGACCGATCGCCTCGAACAGCCGGAGCTGGGGCGCGAGGAGTTGACCGCCCGATGGGTCGAACCGGAACAGGACCACGCCGATCAGCTTGCCGACGGCCTCGAGCGGCATCGCGACCACCGGCAGACCGAGCGATTCGGCGAGCGTCGCGACGTGTAGCTGCTCAGGGGAGTCGATCTTGGCTCGATCGCGAAGGACGCACGTCCCCATGTTGAGGAGCTGGTGGTCCGATCCCTCCGACTGGGGGATCGTCTCGAGCTTCTTGACGGAACACGATCCATCGAAATGGGCCAGGCAGCGATAGACTCCGCTGTCGCGGTCGGGCGTCCAGATCTCCGCCTTCGTGATCGGGAGTACCTCGCCGACGTAGGCCAGCGTCTCGGCGAACAGCGATTGATGCTGGATCTCGCGCTCGATCTTGCGGCCCAGGCCGTAGTGCCAGTTGATCTCCTCGTGCAACCGGGTCAGCTCTTCGAGCAGCGCCTGGTTGTCCTCGGTGAGGTCGGCGACCTCTGGCGATACGGCTTGGACGGTCGATTCGGGCATGTCTCTATGCGCCGTCAGGTGCCGCCACCGAACGGGCTACGTGCTTCGTCAGCGTCATCACGTTCTCTTCGCCGCGTCGTTCGTAGTCGATCGCGTCCATCACGTCATTGACGATGCTGAGTCCCATGCCGCACGTCGGCAGGGTCTCTGGTCGGGACGGATCGACCTCGGGGCGCGTGAACTCGCGCGGGTCCCAGAACAGGCCGCGATCTCGCAGGACGATGCAGACCGTGTCGCCGTCGAACTTGAGCGTCGCGGTCAGAGGAGTTTCTCCGTGGCCACCTGAGCCGTGCTTCGCCAAGTTCGTGCAGATTTCGGCGACGGCGAGCTCGATCGCGGCTCCCGACTCCGCATCGATGACCGGTGCGAGCACGGCACTGAACGTCGACGAGATCTCGCGCGCCGAACGCAGCGTGGTCGTCGTGCTGATTTCGAGCTTCAGGTCCATTTCCGTCCCGTCGCAACAGGGAGCGGATGAGGGCCGTGCGGTACTCATGCGGAAGCCTGCTCGGTGATGTCCTCTACCCGCTCCACCAAGGTGAAGACCTTGTCGATGTGCGTCAGCTTCAGCATGAGCAGAACGGATTCCTGCGCGCCCGCGATGGCGATCTTGCCGTCGTCCATTCGCTGCAGGCAGTACACGATCGCGCTCAAGCCAGAGCTGTCCATGAACTCGACGCCCGAGAGATCGATCAGCAGCCGGCGGGTGCCGTCCGCCACGGCCGAGACGAGCTCGTTCTTGAAGTCCTCGGAGACGAAGGCGTCGAGCCGGGACTCCTCGGGGGTGAGCGTCTTCCACTCCCCGGCGTGACTGATTTTGAGGTTCATGTCTCTCCTACGTCGCGGCGCGCTTCCGAGCCGATGGACTCGAGTGCGACCTTGCGCCTGCCTATTCACCGGATCGCCATGCCAACCGTGCCCATCCGCCAACGCGCGGACACGCTACTGGAGGTTTCGGAGCAATCGGGACGAGAACTTTGCGGTCGCGTTCATGCTTGTGTCGAGGAAGATGTTTCTCGGATGACGCCAGCACATGCAGGGCACGCTACTCCTTCTACTCGCCGCACTCGGACAGGAACCGGCTGACTATCGGGCGCCGGAGGCCGTCGGGCGAATGGGCTCGGAGCTCGTGAGCGAGGCGTCCGGCATCGTTGCCAGCAGGCGGCATCCGGGGCTGTACTGGGTCCACAACGACTCCGGCGGCACGTCGCGCGTGTTTGCGATTCGCGCCGACGGCACGCTCGTCGCACAGATGCGGGTGCGCGGCGCGACAGCTGTCGATTGGGAGGACATCGGCATCGGGCCCGGCCCGAATCGGACGGTCGACGGCGCGAAGATCGCGGGCGCCGAGTCCGACGTCGCCGTGCCGTGGCTGTACGTCGCCGATACCGGGAACAACAACGGCGCGCGTCGCGACCTGCGGATCTACCGCTTTCCGGAACCGCCCCTCGATCCGCGGGCGGTCGGTCAGCGCGGCACGACCGCGCCCGCGGAGGCGATCGTGTTCCGCTATCCCGGCGCGGAGCCCTCTCGCGACTGCGAGGCGATCGTCGTTCACCCGAAGAGGCCGGAGGTCTGGCTGTTCACGAAGCAAGCTCGCGGCATGACCGTCTTCCGGCTCGATGTCTCGCGGCCGGATCGCGCCGTGCGGGTCGCCTCCGGAGGTGCGACGCTGTCGGTCGGCGCCCTGGTGACCGGAGCCGCGATCTCGCCGGACGGGCAGCGGCTCGCCCTGCGCTTCTACTGGGGGCTGTGCGAGATCGCAGCGCCGTCGCCTCGCTGCGTGTTGGACGGCCTCGATCGGCAGCCCCTCCGTCCGGCGGCGAGCGCAGGACCATCGAACCGCCGGCCTGTCTGGTTGCGTGCGCCCATCGAGAGGCAGGGCGAGGCGGTGTGCTACTCGATCGGGGGCGACGCGCTCCTGACGGTCAGCGAGGGGAAGTCGATGCCGGTGTGGCGGCTGCAGCGAGCAGCTGCCGAGCGAGAGAGAGGTGAGGGAGACCGACGATGAAGACCGTGCTGTTCATGCGTCATGCAAAGTCCGACTGGAAGGCCCCGTTCGGAAGCGACCACGAGCGGCCGCTGAACCAACGCGGGATGCGGGCCGCACGTGTCATGGGGCGATTCCTCGCGTTGACGGGGCAGACGCCTGATCGGGCGGTGACGTCGACGGCGGTGCGCGCACGAACGACGCTGGAGCTGGCCATCGAGGCGGGGGCGTGGAAGTGTGACGTGCAGCAGACCGACGACCTCTACCAAGCGCACCCGGGTGACGTGGTCGACCTGATCCGGGCCGAAGACGCGGCGGCCGACAGCCTCTTGATTGTCGGTCACGAGCCGACCACCTCGGAGGTCGTTCGGCTGTTGTGCGGGCAGGGGCTGCCGTCGTTCGGCTCGCCGGTCCGCTTTCCGACGGCGGCGATGGGGCGAGTGAATCTCGACATTGCGTCCTGGCGCGGCTGCGAGTTCGGGCGCGGTCAGCTCGTCTGGCTGACACCGCCCAAGCTGTTCACGAAGGGGGATTTCGACTTCGTGAGCTGATGCGAAGTCGAGCCCTTGTCGAGGGCCGCGTCGGGCGCGAGTTGACGAAGGGGATGTCGAGCTGCCCCACGACCGCCCCCGATTTCGAGCGCTGATGGGACCCTCCGTCGAAGGCCGCGTCGGGCGCGGCCGGCCCATGCCCTATTTCTCGTCCTACCCCGTTGATGCCGCGGATGCGCACGTGGTATACGGAGGTCTCGTAACGGTCCATTGGAAAACGTTCTACAGAGGGAAGCGAAATGCCTCACGTCGTCACGGGTCGCTGCGTCGACTGTCGTTACACGGACTGCTGCGCCGTCTGTCCGGTGGATTGTTTCTACGAGACCACGAATCCGGCGATGCTCGTTATCGATCCGGATACGTGCATCGACTGCGAGCTCTGCGTCCCCGAGTGCCCGATCAACGCGATCTGGCCCGAGAGCGAGCTTCCGGAGTGCTACGCGGACTGGACGGACAAGAACGCGGAGCTCTTCGAGGACGGCGAGAACTGCACCGAGAAGACGGATGCGCTCGACGGCGCGCTGTCGCTCGAGCAGATTCAAGCGAAGGAAAAGGAAGCCGGCCTCTCGGTCGACGAGCCGTCGAAGGCTGAGTGACGCTTCCTCCGAACGGCGTCAGCGCGGCGGACGATTCAGCGGACGAATCTCGACGCGGCTGATGCAGTTCTCCGGCCGTGTGCGGACGACGTCCCACACGGCTCGGCCCACCTCGTCGGGACGCACTTTCCACGTGCCGTCTTGACCCGCGTGACGGTGGGAATCGCTGTCGACGGAGCCCGGGAACACGGTCGTCACCTTGATGCCGTGTTCCCGGACTTCGTGGAATAGCGACTCCGAGAAGCCCGTCACCGCATACTTCGTTGCCGCGTAGCCACTGCCGCCCGGCAGCGGGTGGTACCCGGAGATCGACGACACGTTCACGATGTGGCCCGAGCGCTGCGCGACCAGCCGCGGCAGCACGGCTCGCGTCGCGTGGAACACGCCATTGACGTTCGTCTCGACCATCGCGTGCCACTCGTCGAGCGACAGGGACATCGCGTCCTTGCGGATGACGAGGCCGGCGTTGTTCACCAGCACGTCGACGCCGCCGAGCGAGTCGACGAGCGCGTCGAGCGCAGCGGCGGTTTCGGACGCGTCGCGCAGATCGCACGTCTGCACGAATGCCGTCCCGCCCGCAGATTCGATCTCGCCGCGCACCGCAGCGAGTCGATCCGCTGACGCCGCGCGAGCGAGAAGGCCGACCGCGCAGCCTTCGGACGCGAGCACTGTCGCGATACCGCGCCCGATGCCCCGGCTTGCGCCGGTGACGACGGCCTTCATTCGAAGTAGCGCCCCCAGAGCACGTCGAGGCGCTTCACCTCTTCGGGCGGGATGCGATCCTTCTGTGTCCAGATCGCCAGTGCCAGCGCGTCGTGGGATGGCGATGGATGCTCGCGCAGGTACGCGAGGTCGGCGAGCGCGGTCTTGATCAGCTCGAGCGAGTTCTTCGTCGCCGCTTCGAGGTGTCCGATGATCTCGCTGAGAAGCGCCTGCGGCGTTACGCCGGGTTCGTGCGGACGCCAGCAGTCGTAGTCGGTGGCGAGCGCGACCTGCGCGTAGGCGATCTCCGCCTCGCGTGCGAGCTTCGCCTCCGGCATCAGCGTCATGCCGATCAGGTCGCCGCCCCAGGCGCGGTGGAGGTTCGATTCGGCGCGGGTCGAGAAGGCCGGCCCCTCCATGACGACGCTCGTGCCGGCTTCGTGCACGGTGACGCCATCCAGCTCACGCCCTGCGTTGATCAGCCAGCGCCGCATGACGGGGCAGAACGGTTCGGCGAACTCGACGTGCACCGCGGCGCTGTCGTAGAACGTGCCCGGGCGCCGCCAGGTCCGGTCGATGAGCTGATCGGTGACCACCAGGTCGCGCGGGCGAATTTCCTCGCGCAGCGAGCCCACCGCGGTCGTCGCAACGATGTGCGTGACGCCGAGCGCCTTGAGCACGTAGATGTTCGCGCGATACGGGACCTGCGACGGGTTGCGCGTGTGGCCAATGCCGTGGCGTTGCAGGAGGACGATCTCGGCGCCGTTCCAATCCGTCACGAGGGGCGGCGCGCTCGGTGGGCCGAAGGGCGTGTCGATGTCGACGCGCTCGCCGTCTTCGCGGCCGAGCGCTTCGCCGAGGCCGGAGCCTCCGATGATTGCGATCTTCACCATGCCTGTGCGTCAGCCCTTGCCTATGCCTCGGCGCCCTCCGGCCCGGCGGAGTCCTCGCGCTGCGTACCGAGCTCGCTGTCGACCATCAGCACGGCGGCGACGTTGTCTCCGGCCAGGCGCAGACGATCGATGATCTCCTGTGCGCTCGATTCCTCCTCGATCTGTTCGGTGACGAACCAGTCGAGAAAGGTCTGCGTCGCGCGGTCTTTCTCCGCGTGAGCCAGATCGCACAGATTGTGGATCAGTGCCGTGACCTTCTCCTCGTGGGCGAGAACCTCCTCGAAGACCTCGAGCAGCGTGCCGAACTCGTGAGCGGGCTCTTCGAGGGCGTAGAGGAGCGGCTGCGTACCGCGATCCCCGAGGAAGTCCATGATTTTCAGCGCGTGAGCCTGCTCCTCCTGCCACTGCGATCGCAGCCACTGGGCGGCGCCGCGATAGCCGATGTCGTCGCAATACGTCGACATGCTCAGGTAGAGGTAGGCCGACCAGAACTCCCGGTTGACTTGTTGCTGCAGGGCGTCGGCGAGTGTCTTGGACAGGGACGGCATCGATGTCTCCTAAGGGCTGGAGCAGCCCGCTGATTGCTGCGTGGACTCGCGGCGGCGATTCACCAACCTCGGCGCTCGTGCTCCTCCCGGTCGCGGTCGGCGAACCGGAACTCCACGCGGCGTAGCGCTGCGCGGCCTCGTCGCTCGAGCTCCGGCTCGATCCAGGCCGGATCGAGGGCCGCCTCGACGAGGAGCCGAGCATACCGTACTTCACGTCCGTTCGTGAAGAGAGTGACCGATCCCCGGTGCTGCGCCTTGCGGACCCACTCGACGGCGTCCGGTGTCGCCTTGTGGACACGGCTGTGGAGCTGCAATCGGCCGACGGACCACGCGAAGCTCTCGGGCCCCGCCTGCAGCGAGAGCTCGACGGCGCCCTTGAGGCGGCCGATCGAGCCCTCGGCCCACGGGCAGTAAAGCAGAGGCCGCCTGTCGCCCGCGTGGAGCTGGCGGCCGCGTTCGCCGCCAACGATCGCGAACACGGGGGCGGCGACGCCGGTTTCCGCGATGTTGCCCGGCGCGACAGCGTAGCCGATCCCGAACGCGACGTAGTCGTTCGGGTGGGAGCCCAGCTTGCCGCCGGGCGTCGTTGCGACGGACCTGGACAGGCTCCTGCCGCGGTTTTTCCCGTCGAACGTGACGCGATCGGCTTCCCGGGTCCAGAGCGCGACGTTGACGTTCGGCGCTCGCGGCTCGTAGTCGGCCAGCGCGCGAACGCGAATCTCGCCGTGGAACGGGTCGCCGTACAGCAGGCGAGCCTCGCCCCGCAGCACGAGGGCGCCCTCGACGATGTGCGCGGTGCCGGCGACGACCACGAAATCCGCGAGCTGCTCCGCGTGCGAAAAGTCGTAGGCGAGACGCACGATGCCCTCGGTCGGCTCGGTCGCCGCTCCGGCGAAGAGGTCGTCGACGCCGTGCTCGAGTAGCTCGCGGCCCCAGGCCCGCAGCCAGATCGCTGCCAGCGACTCGCGCGTCTTGTCGAGCTGCGGCAAGCCGGAGTACGCGCCGACGACGGATTCGAGATCGGCGACCAGCGATCGCCACTCCTCGAGCGCGCCGCTCGTGGGCTCGAGGGCGGCGAGGCGTCTCGACAGCTGCGCGGTTCGTTCCTGCAGGCGCTGTGCACCGATTGCGACAAGGCGCGATCGATGCGCGGCGTGCGTCGTCTCGGGCAGGCCCGGATGGGCGGTGAGCCATGGCCACGCGCGTCGGACGCCGCGCGCCTGCAGGAGGAGCCAGCCGACGCCTTCGACCGGCAGCGGGTCGAGGCGGGGCGTGTCTGTCGCGTCGTCGGTGTCTGCCGCGCGCCGGCCCCGGCTCAGCAGGTCGGCGAGGGATGCATCGTCAAAGTCGACGATCGCGACGTCGAAAGCGGCGGACGCGCTGACCCGCAAGCTCACCGCGGGCTGGCCGCCGGGGTCGGGCGCAGCGAGGTCGACGATCCAGCCGGTCGACGAGAAGCCGGGCTCTGGAGCGGAGGTCTGCAGGGTCACTTCGCGATGGCGACGCGCAGCACGCGCGCCCTCGACGAGGAGCCGCAACGCGCTCTCGCATGCCGCGATCTCGCGTTCGAGGCGGGTGCGGTCCGCCAGATACACCGCGTCGCCGGTCGCCGGAAGCGTCGCGAGCGCGCGACGAGCGCTCTCGAAGTCCGCGCGTCCGACGCTCTCGCCCGCCGCACGGGACACGGCGACGAGCGCGCTGTCCCGCTGCTTCGCCATGATTTCGGAGGCGGAGATCGCGGCGACCGCTGTCTCGACGTCCGATCGCAGCAGCGGCGGCATGCGCGGCCCGACGGCGGCGAGCGTTTCGCGCGCTGACGCGAAATCGCGGCGTGCGATGAGGTCGCGGGCGGTCGTCAGCGTTGCGTCGAGCTCGGCGCGCGCGAGGCTGTCGATGCTGGCCGTCGTAGCGATCGAGTCCGCGAGCTTGGCGTCGCGCTCGCGGAGCGCGTCGAGGGCGGTGAGTGCCGCGGACCAATCGCGCGCCGCGAGGCGGGCGCGAAGGTTCCGAGCCCGTTGTGGGCGCGGAGCCGCAGGTGCAGCGGGGGGCGGCGTCGGATGCGTCGCGACGGTCTCCGGCGTCGAGGGAGGTGGATCCGACTGGGCGAGGCGATCCTGCAGCGCTCGGAGTCTCGATCCGGGGGGCGATTCCGGCTGACCGTCGTCGTCGGTCGGCGTCGGGGCGGGAGGCCCAGCCGGCGTTGCGGGGGCGTCGACGGGCGTTGGGCTCTCGGCTCGGGCCGTCTCGGTCGGCGGGGGCGCGCTCTTGCGCGCGTCGTCCGGACGCCGCGCGGGGCTCGGGCCGGGCGCCAGGGCGATCGACAGCGCCACCGCGATCGCGACGACGACCAGGAGCGCGAGACCCGCCCCGCAGCCGGCGAGCAGCTTCCGCCGTCGGCCGCTCGCCGGAAGCGGAGCCGCTGTGCGCGTTCGCGCGTCGAGCAGGCGCAAGATCTCGCTCGCGGTCGCTGGCCGGCGTTTCGGCTCGGGCGCGGTCATGCGATCGAGAAGCCGACGGAGTCGCTCCGGGATGTGCGGCGGCAGAGGGGCGGGAGGTGCGCCCAGCTTCGTCGCGATGACGATTTCGGACGCCTCGCCCGGGAACGGCGACTTCCCGGTCAGCGCGAAGCGCGCGCACAGCCCGAGCGAGTAGAGGTCGGTGCGGTGGTCCGGCGTCGCGCCGGAGATCTGCTCCGGGGCGAGGTAGGCCAGCGACGAGCGCGACCGCTCGCGCGGTGGCTTGCGAAACGGCAGCGTCGACACGACGAGGCCGAGGTTGAGGATCTTGACGCGGCCGTCCGCTGTGAACAGGAGGTGGCTCGGGTTGAGCGCGGCGTGGAGGTGCCCGTGGCGCTCGCGGGCGACTTCCAGGGCGACGCACGCGTCGCGCAGTACGGTCGTGATGGCGGCGACGTCGAGGGGGCCGGCGGTGGCGACGCGTTCCGCGAGGCTGCCGCCCGCGGCGAACTCCATGCCGTAGAAGATCTCGCCGTCCTCTTCGAACACGTCGTCGATGCGGACGACGCTCGGCTGCCGGAAACTCGCCGCTGACCGCGCCCCGTCGAGAAACGCGCGCACGAGGCGGGGGCGCGAGTGATGTCGCGGCGCGAGGAACTTCAGGGCGGCGGGGCGGTCGATCGACAGCTGGCGCGCGGCGTGGACGTATCCGAGCCCGCCGCGCGAGAGGCGCTCTCCGACGAGATAGCCGCCG
>CAYMRB010000059.1:18278-31406 GCA_964392615.1 uncultured Planctomycetia bacterium
TATGCCCTCGCGAACAGGAGGGCCCAGTTCAGGATAGCCGCCGAGAACCCGGCCGCTGAGCGAGACGTGTTCCCGAGCCATGCGGCCCAGCGTACCACACCCGCGCGGCGTCGGCCGCGAACGGTTCCTGGGCGCCCTGGACGCGAGGAGAGTACCCCGGAGAGGATTCGAACCCCTGACCCTCGCATTAGGAATGCGATGCTCTATCCTACTGAGCTACCGGGGCACTGGGCAGCGCGTCGCTCGCTGGTGGGCATGCGGCGCGAGTCGGCGGGAGAGTCTACTCGCTGCCCGGACATCCCGCAACGGCGGGTCGCGTTTCGGATATACTGCGCCGCCATGGCGCTTCGTCGGGAATCGCTCACCGTTCGTGTCGTCCTGTTCGACATCGGCGGCACCACTCTGCGCGTGCGATCGTCGGTCGGCGAAGTCTACGCCGCTGCAGCCCGCGATCACGGCTTCGAGGTCGACGCCGGTCGGCTGCAGCAGCGTTTCGGGCGGGCCTGGGGTGCGTCGCTGGAGCGCTCGCGGCGGCGGGGGTACCGCTGCTCCCGGGAGCTCTTGCGCGGCGAGTGGCTGCGAATCGTCGGCGACACCTTCGGCGCGGCGATCCCGGAAGGCGCCCTTCGGCCCCTGTTCGACGACCTCTACGAGCGCTTCGTGACCCCGGACGCATGGGATCTCGCGCCGGGCGCTCTCGACGCCCTGCGGTACCTGCAGGGGCTCGGACTGCGCCTCGGCGTCCTGTCGAACTGGGACGTTCGCCTGCGCGAGACGCTGGCCGGCCTGGGGCTCGACCGGTTCTTCGACTTCGTGATCACGTCGTGCGAGGTGGGCTTCGAGAAGCCGCACGCGCGGATTTTCCGTGCGGCATTGGACGCGGGTGGCGAGCTGCCGGGGCGCGTGGTCCACATCGGGGACTCGCGCGATGCGGACATCGTCCCGGCCCTCGAGCTCGGCCTGCGCGCGGTTTGGATCGCGGCGGACGGCGACAAAGACGCGAACATCGCGAACGGGCTGAGCGCTCGTGCGGCCGAGTTCAGTGCGCTCAAGGGCGCGGACTGGGAGCGCATCCTCGTCTGAGCGAGGAGGTTACCGGCCGTTTGCTTTGAGTCCGTATTGTATTGTTACGGCCCCGGCGCGAAAATCGTTGCGGCTCCGATGGGCGAGCGCTACAAATGGAGACGGTGCCCAAGGTGTCCTTCCTCAAAAGCATTCTCGCCAAGTGTTTTTTGCTCTGCTACGTTCCATCATCTTGGGCACTGCCTCTTCCTTCGGCGGGGATCTGAGTGCGGCAGTCCGGTAGCGTGGGTTCTCCGAAGCCGGGGCGCTGAGGGGAGTTCGGACGAGCGAGCGTCGGCAGTCGTCGCAGCGTCGCGTCGTATCAACGGCAGCACGCGGCACCGTCGCGCGCCTCCGTGTCGTTCGAACAAGAGCTGCCGGAGGCCTATCGTCGACTACGCGACGAAGTCAGCGGGCGGAGATAGCGCTCGAAAGCACAGAGGCTTGTGAAAGGCGCGCGAAGGCTTTTCCCCTGAACTGCTCGCTGCCATCCGTGAAAGGGAAGAGGGTGGGCCGGCCTAAGGTTGTTTGGGTCGAAAGGGTAGGGTTGGAGTTGGGTGAGATAGGTAAGCCGGCCCGTGGGTCGTATCTTCCGGGATGCTTGGGGGACTCGCAAGCAATTTCGTCAAAATGGCGTTGAATTCGGTGTGGCGAGCCGAGATAGAATACGAGTTTCGCTCGGCGTGACGTCGATGTCGCCGAGCCCCAGCGAGGCCGAACCGAGGCCTGTTCGAGACCCGTTCGGCGGCCGTCGTCTGCCGATTTCCAGTGCCCGCGCGCCGGCCGCGAGGGCCGGCTACTACCGCCCATGTCGGAACGCTTTCGCATAGGGATGATCGGCTGCGGGACCGTCGGGACCGGCGTCCTCGAGCTGCTCCATCGGCGGCGCGCCCACCTCACCGCGCTGCTCGGTCGCGAGATCGAGGTCACGCGCATCGCGGTGCGCGATCCCGGTCGCCCCCGCCATCGCGTGTACGCGTTCGTGTCGCCGGACGCGCTGACCGGATGCCCGGAGGATGTCACCCGAGCGGACGACATCGACCTCGTCGTCGAGGTCGCCGGCGGCGTCGACCGCCCCCGCGAGTGGATCCTCGACAGCTTGCGTCACGGCAAGGACGTCGTCACCGCGAACAAGGCGACTCTGGCATTTCACGGCGAGGAGCTCTTCCGCGTCGCCAAGGAGTGCGAGCGCTGCCTGTACTACGAGGCGAGCGTCGCCGCCGCGATCCCGATCATCGAGCTCCTTCAGAACGGCCTCGTCGCCAATCACGTCAACCGGCTGAGCGCGATCCTCAACGGGACCTGCAACTACATCCTGACACGGATGGCGACCGCGGGGCTCGAGTACGAGGACGCGCTGCGAGAGGCCCAGGAGAAGGGCTTCGCCGAGGCCGATCCGACGCTCGATGTCTCCGGCGCCGATTCGGCGCACAAGCTCGCGCTGCTCGCGCGCATCATGACGAGCGCCCACGTTCCCGTGGAGCAGGTCTTCACCGAGGGCATCGAGTCGATCACGTCCGAGGATATCGCGTTCGCGAGCGAGCTAGGCTACGCGATCAAGCTCCTGGCAGTCGCCAGGCTGACCGACGACGGCGCCTGGGACCTTCGCGTCCACCCGACGCTGGTCGGTCGCGACAGTGTCATCGCGCAGGTGAACAACGAGGTGAACGCGGTCGAGCTGCGCGGCGACGCGGTGGGCCCGATGCTGGTCTACGGCAACGGTGCCGGCTCGTTTCCGACGGCGTCGAGCGTCGTGGCGGATATCGTCCGCATCGCCAAGGGAGACCGCCCCGCGACCCAGAGCGACAACGGCAACGGAGCGCCGCCAAAGCTCCTGCCGATCGAGTCGGTCGCGCTGCGCAATTACGTCCGCATCACGGTGCTCGATCTGCCCGGTGTTCTCGGTCGCGTCACGTCGTTCCTCGGCATGCGCGGCATCAGTATCCAGAGCCTGCAGCAGCCCGAGGCGCGGCACGGCCAGCCGGTGCCGGTGGTCCTGGTGACGCATCAGGTCGCGGATCGCGATCTGACCGACGTGCTATTGGAGCTCCGCATCAAGACCGAGCTGCTTCACGGACCGACGACCCGCATTCGGATCGAAGACTGATCGACATGACCTCCGGAAGAGAAACGGACGCGCCGTCGATTCCCGCGACCGGCGCGAAGCTGCCGATCCTCGAGCGCTACCGGGAGTTCCTGCCCGTCGGCGACGCGACTCCCGTGATCTCGCTGCAGGAGGGGGGCACTCCGCTCCTGCGCGCAGCGAATCTCGAGCGTCACCTGGAAGAGATCGGTGGCCGTGCGCCTCCGTTCGAGATCTGGCTGAAGTTCGAAGGCGCCAATCCGACCGGGTCCTTCAAGGACCGCGGCATGACGATGGCGATGAGCAAGGCCGTCGAAGAGGGGACTCGCGGCGTGATCTGCGCGTCGACGGGCAACACCTCGGCGTCGGCGGCTGCCTACGCAGCGCGGGCCGGAGTTCCGTGCTGGGTCGTCATACCGCAGGGCAAGATCGCGATGGGCAAGCTCGCGCAGGCTGTCATGCAGGGCGCCCGCGTGATCGCGATCCGCGGCAACTTCGACCAGGCCCTGGAGATGGTCCGACGCGCAGCTTCCGACCTCGGCCTGACGCTCGTCAACTCGGTCAACCCGTATCGGATCGACGGCCAGAAGAGCATCGCGTGGGAGATCGTCGACGCGCTCGGTGAGGCGCCGGACTTCCACTTCCTGCCCGTGGGCAACGCCGGGAACATCACCGCGCACTGGCTCGGCTACAAGGAGTTCCACGCGAACGGTCGCGCGACGCGGCTGCCGCGTATGATGGGCTTCCAGGCAGCCGGTGCCGCGCCGCTCGTACTGGGGCATCCGGTCGCCGAGCCGAGCACGCTCGCCACGGCGATCCGCATCGGCAATCCCGCCAGCTGGCAAGGAGCCGAGGCCGCCAGGGACGAGTCCGGTGGCGCGATCGACAAGGTAACGGACGAGCAGATCGTCGCCGCGTACCAGCTGGTCGCGTCGCGCGAGGGCGTGTTCGTGGAGCCGGCCTCGGCGGCATCCGTCGCCGGGCTGATTCAGGTCTGGCTCGACGGCTCCGTGCCGCTCGAAGGACGCGTCGTCTGCACGACGACGGGGCACGGCCTCAAGGATCCGGAGCGCGCGATCCAGAGCTCGGACGCGCCTGCCGAGATCGGCGCGGACTTCGACGCGCTCGCGGCGCTGATCGGCGCGGGCGCCGAGGGAGGCTAGCGTCCGGTGTGCGCAGACCGTCTCGCCATGAGGGCTCGCGTCCCCGCCTCGACCGCCAATCTCGGGTCGGGCTTCGACGTCGTCGGGTTGGCGTTGCAGATGTACCTCGAGGTCGAGGCCTCACCGGGCGGAACCGAACTCGTCATCGAGACGACGGGCCTCGGTGCAGACCGGATTCCCCGTGATCGCTCGAATCTGATCTATCGAATGATCGCGGAGCACGCCGGTGACGATCTGCCGCGCGGCCTGCGATTGAAAATCCACAACGACATCCCCCTGACGCGCGGCTTCGGCTCGAGCGCCGCCGCGACTGTGGCGGGAATCGCGATCGGCATGTGGATCAGGAGCGGCACGCCGCCCGAGAAGCAGCCCGTCCTCGAGGCCGCGACGCGCGTCGAGGGCCACCCGGATAATGCGTCGGCCGCCGTGCTCGGTGGGCTCACCGTGAGCGCGATGATCGAAGAGCGGGTCGAGGCGACCAGCTTGCGCGTGCCGTACGACGTCCAGCTCGTCGTGGTCGTGCCCGATCAGGAGCTCTCGACGCGCAAGGCGCGCGAGGTGTTGCCGCTGTCGATTCCGCGCGCCGAGGCGGTCTTCAACCTGCAGCGCCTCGGAATGCTCCTGGCCGGCCTCTTCCAAAACAACCGGACCTTCCTGTATCACGGGGTCGGAGATCAGATCCACCAGAAGCGTCGGACTCCGATCCTGCCCGCGATGGGCGCTGCGATGAACGTGCTCAACGAGCGCCGTGCGTGCCTCGGTGCGTTCATCAGTGGCGCCGGGCCCGCGATCGCCGCGTTCACGTCAGGCGATGGCGAAAGCCTCGGGCAACTCGGAGTCGAGGAGTTCGGTCGTTGGAATATCCCCGCAACCTACCGCGTGCTCGCCCCGGACTACCTCGGGCTAACGTACTGAGCCGTCCACGATGAGCATTCTGGTCGACGGCAAGCCCATCCTGGTGCAGAAGTACGGCGGCACGTCCGTCGCGACTCCGGAGCACGTCCGCAACGTCGCGCGACGCGTGGTGGCGAACCAGCGCGCGGGCAAGGCGGTCGTCGTCGTCGTTTCCGCGATGGGCAAGACGACCGATCAATTGGTCGGGCTGTCTCGCGATATCACGCGGCGACCTCCGCGTCGCGAGCTGGACATGCTGCTGCACGCGGGCGAGATCATCAGTGCCTCGCTCCTCGCGATGGCGATTCACGAGGAGGGGGAGTCCGCGATCTCGTTCACCGGGTCGCAGGCGGGCATGATCACCGATGCGTCCCACACGGAGGCGCGCATCGAGCGCGTGCAGGGCGAGCGGATCATCGCCGAGCTGGAACGTGGTCGCGTCGTCGTGATCACCGGGTTCCAGGGCATCACGCTGCAGAACGAGATCACGACGCTCGGGCGCGGCGGTTCCGACACGAGCGCGGTAGCGTTCGCGGTCGGCATCGGCGCGAACCAATGCGAGATCCTCACCGACGTCGACGGCGTCTACACCGCGGATCCGCGCGTCGTCGCATCACCGCGCAAGCTGCCGTGGTGCTCGTACGACGAGATGCTCGAGATGGCGAGCCTCGGCGCGAAGGTGCTCCACTCGCGTTCGGTGGAGATCGCGCGGCGGTTCAACGTCGAGCTCGTCGTCGCGTCGAGCTCCCAGGAGCGGCCAGGGACTGTTGTCTGCAGCGGCGAGCGCGGACGGAAGGAGTTTGGAGACATGGAACAGGTTGCCGTTCGCGGGGTGGCGCATAATGGAAGTGTCGTCAAAGTCTCGCTAGTCGGCGTGCCGGACCAGCCCGGTGTGGCCGCGCTGGTCTTCGAGACGCTCGCCGCGCACTCGGTCAATATTCTCCTGATCGTGCAGGCCGAGCATCACGCTGGGCACAACGACATCTCGTTCCTGATTCCCGAGGACGCGGTCGATCACGTGCGTGCGGACCTGGAGGCGCTTCAGGGGACCTTCGGCTGTCGCGAGGTCGTCGTCGACGCGGAAGTCGGGACCGTGTCGATCGTCGGTGAGGGCGTGCAGCGCGAGCCGGGCGTGGCCGGGCGCATGTTCAAGGCTCTCGCGCAAGCGAGCGTCAACATCGACCTGATCAGCACGTCGAACCTGATGATCACCTGCGTCGTGGCGAAGCAGCAGCTCAACGAGGCGGTCCGCGCAGTGCACGCGGAGTTCCTCGAGTAGCGCGGCGGGCCATCGCTCGCACGGCGGACGCGAAGGTCAGAGCTCTTCGGTGCCGAGGTCGTCCTCGAGCCCCTCGTCGAGGTCGTCGAGGTCGTCGTCGTCCGATTCGTCGCCACTGCCTGAGCTGTCTACGCTGTCTGCGTCGTCCGCGTCCACGTCGCCGATCGGCTCGCCGCGTACGAGCTTGCAGGCGGTTCGCGCCGCGTCGCTCACCACCGGTTCGTCGTCGTCGAAAAGCTTGCGGAGCGCGCGTTCGAGCTCCTTCGCCGCGGCGGCGGTCTCGGACGACGCGGTCGAATCCTCGACCCACTCCGCGCCGAGCTCGCCAACGCGCTCCGCTGCCGCGAGGCGCACCTCAGCCATGTCGTCAGCGAGGGCTGCCTTCCACGCCGGCACGGCCGCAACACCGAGCGACGGGAGAGCCTCGACGATCTCCAGGCGGCTTTCGCCGTCGAACTCGCGGCCTTCGAGCACGGCGGCCAACGTCGGGGCCGCGCGTTGCGCCGCATCGGGCGCGACTTGCACCAAGCTCAGAGCGAACGTCAGTCGCAGGGTGACGTCGTCGTCGTCCAGGCCGGCAGCCAATCCGTCGGTCGCGGCGTCGGCCGCAGCCGGGCCGATAACGGCCAACGATTGCGCGGCGAGCGCGCGAGTGTCGTCGTCGTCCGCACGCAGCAGCGCGGCGAGTCCGGTCGCGATGTCCGGCAACAGGTCCTGCACCTTGCGAGACTGCACGATCTGAGCGAGTGCGGCGAGCGAGCTGTCGCGTGCCTGCTGGTTGTCGCCGCTGAGCCGTTCGAGGAATCGCGGCACGGCCAGCCGCGGAAACTCGATGAGCGCGAGCGCCGCCGTGTCCGACATCTCCGCATCCTCGAGGTGGCGCACCAGGCTCGGCACGACGCTCACCGCGTCCTGGCCGAACTCGCCGAGCGCGTATGCCGCGGCGGCGCGGATCTCGACCCGTTCCTCGCCGTCCTCGAAAACCGTCAGGAGTGCGGGGACGACGTCTTGCGAGTCCGCGCGGATGCGCCCGAGGGCTTGCGCGACGGAGTAGCGCAGGGTTTCACGCCGCTCGCGGTCTTCGCCGCTCTCCCGCTCCGCTGGCGGAGCCGCTGCCTCGCCGTTCTTCGCGCCGGATGCGTTCGGCGCGGCGGTCTTCGCGAGCAGGGTCAAGAGCGCCGGCGCGGCAGCGCGCGCTCGCTTCCCGAACTGTGCGAGGGCGTCGACGCACAGCACGCGGAGGTCGTGATCCGGATCGCTCGTCGCGAAATCGACGCACAGCTCGATCGCCTCGTCGGCGTTCGAGCGCGCGAGCGTTCCGATGACGAGAGACCGCACCTCGGGGTTCTCGTTGCGCGCCGCCAGGATGAGCTCCGACGGGGCGATGCCTGCGAGGGCGTCGGCCGCCTGGTGCGCGAGTTCGTCGCCCTTCGCGATGATCTCTCGCAGTGCCGGCGCCGCAGCGATCGCATCCCGGCCGGCGAGCTCGAGCGCAGAGATCGCGATCGACACGACGTCGCTCGACGGATCGGACAGCGCGCGGATGAGCGGCGGCACGGTATCGGTTGCGACGTCGCCGAGGTTCTCGAGGTTGCTGACGGCGGCGACGGCGTTGACTCGCACCTCGGCCGATTCGTCCAAGAGAGCGCTAGCGATCACCGGGACGACGACCGGCGTCTGCGACGCCATCTGTGCGAACAGGTCGACGAGCAGCGCGCGGGTCTTCGCGTCGCACCGCTGGAACTGAACCACGATCTCGTCGGCGCGAATCGGGTCGCTCCGTACCAGCGGCTCCTCGCCGGTCGCGGGCGCGCCGGCCGGGGGAGTCGGGGGGACCGGTTGTCCCCACGTCCACGGATTGGCGGCCGCTGTGGGCGTCGGATCGGGCTTCTTCTCGTTGCGCAGGAGGATTTCCTGCAGCACGTACACGATCGCATACGTCCGCTGGGTCTCCTCGCCGCTCATCCGTGCGAACATCGCGGGCAGAAGGGAGCTCGCCTCCTCCCGGATGCCGAGTCGGATCAACAGCGTCTCGGCGTTCTGACGTACCTCCGGCCGTCGCGCGTCGTCGGCGAGCACGTCGAGCAGCGGGCCGATCGCGGCCGTCATGCCGATCGCTTCGAGCGCCTCCTGCGCAGGCCCGTCGAGCGAGCCCTCCACGACGGTCATCTCGACCAGGAGCGGCACCGCCCGTCGCGACCGCAGCTCGCCCAAGCGGCGAATCGCTTCGAGCCGCAGCTCCGGGTCCTCCTCATCGAGCTGAGCGAGGTAGTGCCGCTCGAGGAAGAAATCCCTGTTGGCGACACACACAGCGACGACGAGGCCGAGTACGACGAACACTCCGCCGCCGACGAGCAGCGTGACTCGGGTGCCCTTCGAAGACTTGCCGGGTTTCATGAGGCGAACCACCACGCAGGATCGAATCGAGCCACAGCCACGCGAGCATTGTAACCCAGGCGGTCCGCCCCGGTAGTTTCGATGGTCCCACCGCTACGACGACGGGCGAGGCGAGAGAGAAAACGAGCCACCGCGGCGGCGCGGAGTGTGTGAAGAGGAAGGTTGCGCCGCGGTGGCTCCCGGCTTCGGCAGGCGAAGCCGTCAAGAAGAGAATGGAAGAGACTCGAAGGAGCGGAAGCGGTCGCTTCCGACTCCGCGCCTGCGCGGCACCTCACTGCCCGCAGCTTGTCGGTGCCGGCGCGCGTGTTTCTCTATACTTCCCGTCGTCAGGGCGTCAGATCCGGGCTCGAGACCTCCCGAACTCTCGGATCTGGAATGCTGTCTTGTCCCGTCCACCGTGCACTGCCCCGTGCGTTCGCCTCGTCGCGTCGGAGGCCGTGAGAGCGGTCCTGCAGGGTTTTGCCGGTTTGTCGATCATTCGTCGACGCCGAGGAGGCGATCAAAGAATGCGCAGGTCCCCTCTCACGAGCCCGACGTATTTCCCGAAAACGAGCACCTCCTTCCTGTCCGATTCGTGGACGACGATCGGGTCGAATCGTTCATTGGCTGCCTTCAGACGAACGGAATCTGTGAGATCTTCTGGATCGGCGGGGACGCCGGCCGAGTCCGCGTCTTCGAACAGCGCGTCGATCTCGGCGGTGCTCTTGGGGCCGCCGGTCCCTCCGGAGGGCGCCGCGGAAGGCCCGTTCCCGCTCTTGATGTGGTACATGCGCTTCAGCGTGCCCTCGCCGTCGACGAGTACGGCGGCGATTTCGCCGTTCTCGACGGTCTCCTGGCGGCGGATCACGACGTAGTCGCCGTCGAGGATGCCCGCGTCGATCATGCTATCGCCCTCGACGCGCAGCGCGACGAGGTCGCCGCTGGCTGCGAACATGCGCGGGTCGATCGCGAGCGCTGGCTGGATGTCGAGCGGGTCCGTCGGCTCGATCCGCTCGATCGGCTGACCCGCAGCGATCGCGCCGACGATCGGCAGACTTCCGCTTCCGAGGGGCGCTTCCGGGAAGTGGGCCCGCAGGATGTTCGGATCGGGCGCCTCGGAAGACTCGCCGGGAGCTCCGGACTCGACGGGCTCGCGCAGGCTCTCGAGGAGCGCGGGGTCCGCGATACGGATCCCGCGGCTCTTGCCGCTGGACGTGATCAACCCGGCGGCGGTGAGCGCCTTGAGATGCTTGGCGACCGTCGCCGGCGAGCTCAGGCCCACGGTGTCTCGGATCTCGCGAACGGTCGGGAGTACGCCCTTGCGGATCAGGAAGACGATCGCGTCGAGGATCTGCAGTTGCTTCTCGGTCAGGGCCATGGGATCTTCGTGGGTTCTCGACGGCGCATTCGCGGGGTGTTCAGTGCGCCCGGAGCGCGTCGTCGGCGGTGGTTCGCCGCGCTGGCGAACAACTGTTCGTCGGCGCGAGGAGGGACTATAGCGAACAGGCGTTTGCCCATCAAGGGGAATTCCAGGGAAGTCGTAAGTTGCTTATCAATAATGGATTGTCAGTGGAGATGAGCGTCGGCCGAAGTTTTCGGCGACGCGGCGAAGACGCGGATGAAGCTCCTTCTGTTCTACGTGCACGACTTCTGGCTCAAGCCGTTCAGCAAAAACCTTCCGGACATCGCGGACTGCGACGAGGAGTTCGCGACGAGCGGCGCCGTCCTGGCGCTCGTTCACGCCGAGCCGAGCGATGAGGAGCGCGCCGCCAAGGTCGTCACGAAGGCGATCAAGAACATCAAGTGGGTCGCGGGCAAGTTCGACAGCCGGCGCGTCGTGCTGCACTTTTTCGCGCATCTCGCCCCCGAGAGTGCGACTCCGGAACTGGCCCGCGAGCTGGTCGACTCGATGGCGAGGCGCCTTCGGGGCGCCGACTACGAGGTGCTCGTGACACCGTACGGGTTCTTTACCGAGTTCAAGCTGCACGTCGCGGGAGAGTCGATGGGCAAGGTCTTCGTCGATATCTGACGTCGAAGGGGGCGGCGCCCCCGGCGGCCGCGCTGCGAATTGGTCGGCGCGCCGCTTCAGCGTGTCGAGTCCCTTGCCGATAACGAGTCAGTAACCCCCAAAGGAGTCAACCGACATGGATCGCAGAGAGTACGAGGAGCTTCGCCGTCGCATGCAGGCGGTTCCGGTGCGGCGCGTCGCGACGCTCGCCGCCATCGGCCTGGTCGTCCTGCTCGTGTTGATCGCGCCGTTCACGATGTTCTATACCGTCGAGGCGGCGGAGAGCGGCATCGTCCTGCGCTTCGGAAAGTTCTCCGACGAGGTGTCGCCCGGACTGCACTGGAAGCTGCCGTTCGGCATCGACACGGTCACGCGCGTGCCGATCGCGGAGGTCAAGAAGGAGGAGTTCGGCTTCCGGACGCTCGCCGCCGGCAAGAGGTCGGTATACGACCAGGGCAACCCGCGGCGCGACCGCGGCGAGTACAACATGCTCACCGGCGACTTGAAGATGGCGGACGTCAAGTGGGTCGTGCAGTACAAGATTCTCAGTCCGCAGGACTACCTGTTCGAGGTCCGCAATCCCGACGCGACATTGCGCGACGTCGCGGAGGCGAGCATGCGCCTCGTCGTCGGCGACTACAGCATGACCGACGTGCTGACCGCGAAGCGCACGCAGATCGAGAAGGCGGTGCAGGCGAAGATCCAGGCGACGCTCGATGCCTACAAGGCGGGCATCCACGTCGCGACCGTCAAGCTGCAGGACGTCAATCCGCCAGAAGACGTCAAGAAGTCGTTCAACGAGGTCAACGAGGCGCGCCAGGAGAAAGAGACGACGATCAACAACGCGCGCAAAGAGTACTTCAAGGCGATTCCGTCCGCGCGCGGCGAGGCGCAGAAGATGATCGGCGAGGCGCAGGGCTTCAAGGCCAAGCGCGTCAACGAAGCTCTCGGTGATGTCGCCAATTTCCAGGCGCTCTTGGACGAGTACCTGAAGTCGAAGGAGATCACCCGCACGCGCCTCTACCTCGAGACGCTGAAGCAGGTGCTGCCCCAGATGCAGCAGCTCTATATCGTCGACGAGGCACAGGGGAAGCCGCTGCAGGTCCTCGACGTGCGCGAGGCCGCCGGCGCCGTTCGCAGCCGTAGCACGGGGAGGAGCCGATCATGAAGAAGCCTGTCGCTGCAAACGCCAACGTCGTCTTTGCTATAATAGGGCTCATCCTCGTCGTCAAGAGCAGCAACGTGCTCCGCGAGGGTGAGCAGGCCGTCATCACCGAGTTCGGCGAGCCGGTGGGAGACAAGGACATCACCGAAGCCGGGCTCCACTTCAAGATGCCGTTCACGCAGAAGGTGAACCGCTTCGAGAAGCGCGCTCTCGAGTTCGACGGCGATCCCGATGAGTTCGTCACCGAGGACAAGAAGCTCATCTACGTCGATACGTTCGCGCGCTGGCGCATCTCCGATCCGCGCACGTTCCTCAAGGCCGTCGCGACCGAGGTCGGCGCGCAGACGCGTCTGGACGACATCATCGACTCCGCGTCGCGAACCGTGATCGCGAACCACCGGCTGATCGAGGCCGTACGCAACAGCGACACGGCGCTGACGGAGGATCCCGACATCCTCGAGGCGCGCCAGCAACTCGATCGCGAGCGCGCCGCCGCGCTGGCCGACACGAAGGAGAGGGAGGGCGACACGGACGAGATCGTTCCCGACGTCGTCGGTCAGGTGATCGAGAAAGGGCGCGAGAAGATCTGCGCCGACATCCTGACTCGCGCTCGTCAAGACGTCGGCGAGTACGGCATCGAGCTCCTCGATGTGCAGATCAAGCGCATCAACTACATCCAGGAGGTCGAGCGTCGCGTCATCGAACGCATGATGTCCGACCGCCAGCAGATCGCGGAGATGCTGCGCTCCGAGGGCGAGGAGAAGCGTCAGTCGCTGCTCGGCGAGATCGAGCGCGAGAAGAACAAGATCATGTCCGAGGCCTACCGCCAGGGTGAGGAGATCCGCGGTGAGGCCGAGGCCGAGGCGGCGCGCGTCTACGCCGAGACGTACGGGCGCGATCCGGAATTCTATACGTTCTGGAAGACGCTCGAGCTGTATCGCGAGACTTTGGGCGCCAACACGACGCTCGTCATCGGCACCGGCAGCGATCTGTTCCGCACGCTGCGCACGCAGGGCGTGGTGACTGGCACCACGGCGACTGCAGGAGCGGAACGCGAGGGGCCGAAGGGCGACTGACAGCCCGGGCCGAGCGGCCGAC
>CAYMRB010000060.1:0-31154 GCA_964392615.1 uncultured Planctomycetia bacterium
GCGGGCGGAGATGCCGCTCGAATGCACAGATATTTGTGAAAGGCGGCACTAAGGACGACCGGGTCGAGTACCGACCACGCGATCGGCGTCTCGTCACTCGGAGTCTTCCACTCCCGAGGACAGTCTCGAGATGCGCCCGTCGGCTCCCACCGCCCAGCAACTCCGCCCGGCACTCGAGACCGCGTGAAACCCGACGTCGCCGACGCGGCGCCACGAGCGACCGGCGTCGGTCGAGACATCGGCTCCGGACGGACCGACCGCCAGGAACGTGGTACTCGACACGCCGATGCGGGCGACGGCCGAACGAAACCCCGACGGACCATCGCGCGAGACGACGTTCCAGCTGCGCCCGCCGTCATCCGTCCACGAGGCAACCCGCTCGGCCCCTGCCTCGTTCTCGTAGTCGCCGCCGACGGCGACGCCGCGGAGCTCATCGGAGAACTCGACGGAGAAAACACCCGCGGACGCGCTGTGTCCGAGCCCGCTGGCAGACACGGACCACGTCCTGCCGCGATCATCCGATCGGAGGATGCGCGACGCCCCGCCGCCCGTCCCGATCCACGCGTGGCGTTCGCCGAACACCCGCACGCAGGTGCCGCTCCCGGCGAATCCCGCCTCGCCATCGACAGGAGCAGGGAGCGCGTCTCGCGGGACCTCCTGCCAGCGAGAGCCTCCGTCGTCCGTCACGAGAATCAGGAACTTGCCGCCGACGGGATCACTGAACGCGATCCCGTGGCGGGCATCCCAGAAGTCGATCGCATCGAAGAACACCCCGGCGAGGTCGCTGCGATACTGCACCTGCCACGTCCGCCCGCCGTCGGCCGTGTAGCAGATGACCGCCGGCAATCCGGCACTGACGACCCAGGCTCGCTGCGCGTCGAGCGCGTGGACGTCGCGGTAGTCGAGATCCGCGAGGCCCGACACGCTCACGGATTCCCAGCGTTCGCCGCCATCGACCGTCCGCAAGACCGTCCCGCCGGCCCCACTCGCCCACGCGACCTCGTCATCGACCGCGCACACTCCCCGCAAGCTGGCAGTCGAGCCGCTCTGTTGCGCCGTCCACGTCCATCGACCACGCTCCGACCGGTCGAAATCGGGGCTCGATGAACAGGACGACACGAGAGCCACGCTGGCGAGCAGGAGGCAGGCACGAGTGCGACGCGAGGCCACGAGGAGACGGGGGCGCAGGGCATTCATGGGTTTGAATCTCGATGCGGTCGCCATTCCGAACCACCGGCGGACGTCGCCCGTCACGCCACGAACCAGACATCTTCTCCCGGCACGTGGCCCCTGTCGCGAAGTCGTTCTTCGATCCATTCCCGAGCCCCCACGGCGCCGACCGCGATGACGAGCGGCGTTCCGTCGGCAGGCTGGAGATCGTCGGGTGATCGCATCAGCACTCCGTCGATCTTCTGACCGATCTTTCGCGGCGAGATCTCGTAGATCCGACGCACGTTGATGCCGACAGAGCTCAGCCAACGCAACCACGGCTTGCCCGTCTCTCCCGCCCCCCAGAGATCGACCGTCTCGACGCCCGAGAGCGGGCCCTCGAGCAGGTGCATCCTGCGGCAACGATCGAAGCCGTCGGCAGAGAACCGAGCGTCGCGCCGCGTCCAACGCGTCGGGCGATCGATCCAGTCCAGGACGTGCTCGTCGACCTTGCCGAAGCGGAAGCCCGCAGCGATCGCCCGCAACCAGAAGTCGTAGTCCTCCGGCCAGGGACCGTCGCGATAGCCGATCTCGAACACCTCTCGCCTGCAGAGCGCCGTCGGGTTGACCAGCGGGCTCTCGACGAATCGGTACGCCGCGATCGATCGGGGATCTCGATTGGCATTGACCCACGCCTCGTAGCGCTGCATGGAGCCGACGGCATCGCCGTTGGCGTCGACGATGCGCACGCGCCCTCCGACGCCGTCGAGCCCTTCCCGTTCGAGGAGCGCGAGCTGCAGCTCGAACCGTCGCGGCGCCGAGATGTCGTCTGCATCCATGCGCGCGACGTAGGGAGCCCGGCAAGCCTGCAGCCCTCGCTCCACCGCGCTGACGAGCCCCGGACGCCGCGAGCTCTCCAGCCGGATTCGCGCGTCGGATTCCTGCAGTCGTCGGAGGATCTCCCCGGTGTCGTCCGTGGAGAAGTCGTCGACGACGACGAGCTCCAAGTCTCTCCAGGTCGAGCGGAGCACGGAGGAGACCGCCCGCTCGACGAACACGGCGCCGTCACGAACCGGCAGCAGGACGGAGATTCGTGGCACGCTGGTTTCTTCCGCGACTCGACAACAGGGATGCGACCTAGGCTAGGCCCGAAACGGCCAAACGCGGGGTATTCTGACACATCGGGTCGAAGCTGGCCGACAGGATCCCGGGTGTCCCTGCTGATGTAGTCACGGAAAAGCGCCGCTCACGCGACAGCTTGAGGGTACCCTGGGCCATGGCTCGCGACGCGGCGAGAGCCCGGCCCGCTCGGACGATGCGGGAGTGGACATGAATCGAAGGAAGAGAGGATGACCGAGCTGGCGTTTCTTCAGGACCTGGTCGTGATTCTCACCGCGGCCGTCGCGTCGGTCGCGCTCATGCGCCGCCTTCACGTACCGCCGATCGCCGGGTTCATCCTCGCAGGGACGGTGGTCGGCCCCCACGCGCTCGGACTCGTTCAGGAGATCGACCACGTCGAGGTCCTGGCCGAGCTCGGGGTCGTACTCCTGCTGTTCGGAATCGGGCTGGAGCTCTCCTTGGAGCGCGCTCGCCGGCTCTGGCGGCTGATCTTCCTCGGCGGGGGCGCCCAGGTCGCCGTGACCGTCGTGGCCGTGTCGGCAATCAGCTCCAACTCGGCATGGAGGTCCGCTCGGGGCTGCTGTTGGGATTCATCGTCGCGATCTCCAGTACCGCCATCGTGCTCCGGGGTCTGTCGACGAGGGGAGAGCTCGAGACCCCTCACGGTCGGCTGGCGCTCGGAATTCTCGTATTCCAGGACCTGTGCGTCGTGCCGATGGTCCTGGTCATCCCGGTACTCGGCGGCACGGCTGCCGACGTCAGCGGCATCTGGATTCCGCTCCTGAAGTCCGCAGGGGTCGTCGTCGGGGTACTGGCGGCCGCGTGGCTTATCGTGCCGCGATTCCTCGATGCCGTCGCACGCACGCGACAGCGCGATCTCTTCATCCTGTCCGTCTTCTTGGTCTGCCTGGGAACCGCGTGGGCCGTGTTGAGCGTTGGAGTGTCGCTGGCCCTCGGTGGGTTTCTCGGCGGCCTGGTCATCTCGAGCAGTCGATATCGTGAACAGGCGATCGCTGACCTCGTCCCGCTGCGCGATGTTCTCGCCAGTGTGTTCTTCGTCGCCATCGGCATGCTTCTCGACTTCCGAGACGCTCTTGATCACCTCGTTCCGATCCTCGGCCTCTTCGGCGCCATCGTCGTCGGCAAGTTCGTCATCGTCGTCCTCCTCTCCAGCGCTGTCATGAGGCTCCCGTTGCGCGTGGGAGTCCTGACCGCCACGTCTCTCTCGCAGGTCGGGGAGTTCTCGTTCGTTCTGCTTCTTGCGGCGGGAAACACCGGCCTTCTGGAAGAGGCCTTCCAGGACAACCTCACCGTGGCGATCATCCTGTCGATGCTCGCCACGCCGTTCGCGCTCGCCCTGGGACCTCACCTGGCCCGCGGTTTCGGGAGGCTCAACCCCCTGGTCCGCGTTCTTCGGGTGCGAACGACGGCCGAGCCTCGCGAGCCCGAACCGCTCCGAGGCCATGTCATCATCGCGGGCTACGGCCTGACCGGGCGGAAGCTCGCCTCCTCGCTCAAACGGATAGGTGTCGAGCATATCGTGGTGGATCTCAACTCGGAGAACGTCCGGGACGCGGTTCGCTGTGGAGAGCCGGCCTGCTTCGGAGACGTGACGAGCGCCGAGGTACTCGGACACCTCGGGGTCGCGGAGGCTGCCCAGCTCGTGATCGCCATCAACGATCCAGACGCCACGGCTCGTGCGATCTCGGGAGCCCGGCGTGCGGCACCGGAGCTCCAGATCACCGCGCGCACCACCTACGAGGACGATGTGGCGAAGCTCGAGGCCGTGGGCGCTACGCAGGTCGTCGCCGCCGAACGCGCGGCGGCCGACGCCGTTGTCGACTGTGTGCTACGCGCGCTGAATCACGAAGCTGACGGCAAGATCGAGTCGGACGACCGGTCGCCGAGCGCCCCCGAGGCGTGAACGACACGAGCTGCGCTCACAGCCCGATCTCGTCCGCCTTCTTGCGCAGCGTATTGCGGTGAATCCCGAGCAGGTCCGCCGCGCGCAGCCGCACACCGCCGCAGCGCTCGAGCGCGCCGGTGAGCAGCGTTCGCTCGACGATCTCCATCGTCTGCGACCAGATCGCGCCCGCGCCCGCCGCCTCCAGGCATCGCTCGAGGTGTCGCACGACGGCCCCGTCGAAACTGGCGTCGATGGCCACCTCCGCCGAGTCGGCTCGCATCGACTGGCGGAATCGCGGCAGGTCTTCCGCGCGGATGACCGTATCGCTCGCGAGGATCGCGGCGCGCTCGATGACGTTCTCGAGCTCGCGCACATTGCCGGGCCATGTATGGTCGACGAGCTCGCGCAACGCGTCCTTGGCGAGCTTCTCGGGCAGGAGGTCGTTTTCCTCGCGCAGCTTCGTGAGAAAGTGCTGCGCGAGCACGCGGATGTCCTCGGGGCGATCGCGCAGCGGCGGCACGTCGACCGGCACGACGTTCAGTCGATAATAGAGGTCCTCGCGAAACGTCCCCTCCTCGACCAGCGTCTCGAGGTCGCGATGCGTCGCGGCGATGACGCGGACGTCGACCTGGGTCGGCGCGTCCGAGCCTACCGCGTCGACCTCGCGCTCCTGCAGCACGCGGAGCATCTTGGCTTGCAGGAGCGGACTCATGTCGCCGATCTCGTCGAGGAAGATCGTGCCGCCGTCGGCGACAACGAACTTCCCCTTGCGGTCCCCCACCGCGCCGGTAAACGCGCCCTTGACGTGACCGAAGAGCTCCGCCTCGAGGAGCTGCTCCGGAATCGCCGCGCAGTTCACGCGCACGAACGCCCTCTCGACACGCGGGCTGTTGTGGTGGATCGCGTGCGCGATCAGCTCCTTTCCCGTGCCGCTCTCGCCGCGGATCAGCACCGTCGAGCGCGTCGGAGCGACGCTCATGATCGTCTGAAACACGCGCCGCATGATCGCGCTGTGGCCGACGATGTTGTCGAATCGGTACCGCGTGTCGAGCTCGAGCCGCAGCAGTCTGTTCTGCTCGAGGAGCTCGGTTCTCTCACGCGTCGCGTCGCGGTAGATCTTGACCGCCTGCGCCAGCGTACTCGCGACGATGGTCAAGAGCGCCAGATCGTCGTCAAAGGCGTCGTCGCCGGGAAACTCCTTCGCGCCGCCCAGCACACCGACAACCTGGTCCTCGAGCACGATAGGCGCCGCGAAGAACGACACCGTGCCGTCTCCGAAGCGGAACGCGCCCGTGCGGTCGAGAAACGAGGCGTCCGAGTGGACGTCCTTCACCCCGACCGCCTCTGCGGTCTCGACGACCTTGCCGATCACGCCCTCGCCGCGCGCATAGCGGCCACGAGCGACCTCTTCTCGCGTCATGCCGTGCGCGAGCGTCATCGTCAGCTCTTCGTCGCCCGGTTGCACGAGAACGAGGAACGACCGCGACAGGTGACAGCGTCGGGTCAGGATCTCCGACACCTCCTCGAACAGCTCCTCGACGTCGAGCGACGCGCCGAGCGCGTGTCCCACCTCGACCAGCGTCTCGTCCTGGCGGTTTCGTCGCCGCAGCTCCGCGAAGGCCTGAGCGTTCTGGAGGATCTGCGCCGCCTGCGTGCCGACGATCGTCAGCAGCTGCTGGTCCTCATCGGAAAAGTTGTCGCGCCGCGTACTGTCGACGCTGATCACTCCGATGACGCGACGGTCGAGCACCATCGGCACCGCGAGCTCGCTGCGGATGTGCTCCTTCACCATCACGTAGCGATCATCGATCGTCACGTCCGGCACGTTCAGCGCCTGGCCGGTCTGCGCGACCAGACCGGTGATGCCCTCGCCGACCTTCAGCGTGCACTCCTCGCTGACGTGAGCGCCGAGCCCGCGCGCCGCGACGATGTTCAGCCGATCGTCGTCGATCAGCACGACCGATCCCGTCGTCGCGCCGGAGTAGCGAATGCTCGAGTCGAGGATGACATCGAGCAGCCGCTGCGGATCGAGGGTCGAGTTCAACGCGAGCGAGATCTCCTGCACGATCTCGAGGCGCGCATCCGGCGCCAGCGGCTCGGCGTGGGCGGGGTGAGACGACAGGGGCTCCGGGCGGTCGGACGGGGGCGTCACGGCAACTGACCTCTTCAGCAGCAATGAGTAAGACCTGTGCAGAAGGCCAGCATATCAGCACACGATTTGCCGCACAATCCTCGTTCTTCGCGGGCGCGACTCGCCGCAGAGGAGGCCCGCTGGAATAACGCGACATCCGACTGTCACCTTTAGCTGTCGCCTTTCCAGGACTCTGGGAAGGGCCCGCGGAGCGCCGTCTTCTGGCGGCTGGCCCGCCCGCCGCGGCGCTGCTACAATGCGCGGCCCTTGCGCTCGGGTTCGGGCGCTGGCGAGTGCTTTGAGGCCGGAAATGCAACTCGACGACCGACTGGGCCGTCGGATCCGCAACCTGCGGATTTCCGTGACGGATCGCTGCAACTTCCGCTGCGTGTACTGCATGCCGGAGGAGGGTCTGCAGTGGCTGTCGCGCGACAAGATCCTCACCTTCGAGGAGATCGAGCGGCTGACGCGGATCGCGGTCGACCTCGGCGTCGAGCGCGTGCGGCTGACGGGTGGCGAGCCGCTGGTGCGGCGCGACCTCCACGTGCTCGTCGCGAAGCTCGCGGCGATCAACGGCCTTCGAGACATCTCGCTGACGACCAACGGCATCCTGCTCGCTCAGGAGGCGCCTCGGCTGGCGCGCGCCGGTCTCGGTCGCGTCAACATCAGCCTCGACTCGCTCGTACGCGAACGCTTCGAGAAGATCGTCCGCCGCGACGCGCTCGAGTCGGTCCTCGTCGGCCTGCGCGCGGCGACGGAGTGCTTCGACCGCCCGGTCAAGGTCAACACCGTGCTGATGCGCGGCGTCAACGACGACGAGCTGCCGGAGTTCGTCCGGCTGGCGCGCGAGCGCGGCGTCATCGTGCGCTTCATCGAATACATGCCGCTCGACGCCGACGAGTCGTGGTCGCGCGAAAAGCTCGTCACCGGCAGCGCGATCCGCGCCGCGATCGATCGCTTGCTGCCGCCCGGTGCGCACCTCGAACGAGACCCGCGCACCGACCCGACCGCTCCTTCGCGCGACTTCGTGTTCTCCGACGGCGCTCCGGGCAGCATCGGCTTCATCGACTCCGTATCGGAGCCGTTCTGCGATCACTGCAACCGCATGCGGCTGACCGCGGACGGCAAGCTGCGCACGTGTCTGTTCTCGACGAACGAGACCGACCTCGCGGCGCTCTTGCGCGGAAGCGGCAACGACGGAAACGGCAACGGCGCCGCAACGCCGCCGGCGAGCGACCTCGAAATCGGCCGCGTGATCCGCACCGCGGTGTGGAACAAGGAGCCGGGGCACAAGATCAACGACGAGGGCTTCGAGCGCGCGAGTCGCTCGATGTCGCAAATCGGCGGCTGAGCGCCATGGCCGACTCGACCCCGCCGGCCGTCGACGCGCCGCTGCCACCGCACACGCGCGCCATCCGCCAGTGGACGTTCATGGTCCTCGCCGGGATCTTCATCGCGTCGCTCGTCGCGTGCAATCTGATCTTCCAGAAGTTCTTCCACTGGACGCCGTTCGGCCTCTACACGTTCGAGATCTCCGTCGGCATCTTGCCGTATCCGGTGACGTTTCTCGTCACCGACATTATCTCGGAGCTCTACGGCAAGCGACGCGCCGACCAGGTCGTCGTGTCGGGGCTCATCGCGTCGGTGTTCGTCATCGGCGTCGTGTGGCTCGCGAACGCGGTGCCGGCGACGCCCTGGTCGCCGGTCGACGACGGGACCTTCGCGACCGTGTTCGGACTCGCGCCGGCGGCCGTCTTCGCGTCGATGGTCGCGTACCTGACGGCGCAGTTCATCGACATCCGCGTCTTCCACTTCTGGAAGCGGCTGACGAAGGGCAAACACCTGTGGCTGCGCAACAACGCCTCGACGGTCTTCTCGCAATTCGTCGACACGGCGACGGTGCTGGCGATCTTGTGCGCGTGCAGCGTCATCGGCTGGGAGCGCTTCGGCGTGCTGCTGCTCAACGGCTTCCTTTTCAAGGTCCTCGTCGCGCTCTTCGACACGCCGCTCTTCTACCTCGCGGTGGCGGTCCTGAAGCCGATCATCGGCTCGGAGGAGGTCGAGCGCGCGGCGGCGTGAACCAGCGGGGCGTGGTAGGCTGACGGGCATGCGATGGGTACGCGCTCTCTTCGCGACGCCGTGTCGCGCGTCGATAACGGTCTTCGGCGTGATGTTCGGCATGCCGCTGATGGTGATCGTCGCCGTGGTCGCGGCGGGCGGAATCGAAGTGGGGCCACCGGATGACTCGGACATGCACGTCGAGCGACGGCAGCCGGCGGAGGCGGACAACGGCTTCTTCGATCTCGACATTGCGGCGCTCGACGTACTTGCCTCTCGGGTCTCGAGGTACGCCGACATGCACATCGGCTACTCGTGGCACGAGGACGAAGACGAAGACGACGAACCACACGAGGTCGACGGGCCGACCTGGGACGAGCCGCAGGTCTCCGCGCTCCTCGCCAACGCCGCGCCGATCTTCCACGGCATCGATCGCTGCCTCGAGAGGCCCGACTTCGTCGTGCCACCACGCGCGGCCGGCTCGAACCATGAGTACGCGTATCGCTGGTGCAACGCCGTGTACTGGGTTGTGCTACGCATGACGTCGCGAATGCACTCCGGCGACTCCCGAGGCATCGTCGAGGACGCACTGCGACTGATGCGAGTCGGTCAGCGGATCGAGGGCAGCCAGGGTGACGTCATCGCGGACAGCGCCTTCTCCAAGCGACACGGCCTCTGGTGGATCGGTCACCTCGCACGACAGGGCCTGCTGAGCCGAACCCGCTGTGTGAATCTCGCCCACGAGCTGGACCGCTTCGAGACGACCAAGGAAGCCGTACAGACGGCGATGCGCGAGAGGTACCGGTACATCTGCGCGCAGTTTGACAGCCCCGAACGCCTCCCGGGGGTGGTTCCGCTTCGGCGCTGGGCGTTCCAACCCAACCGAACCCGGCGGCTGCTCCTCGAGACGACCCGCCGCTTGATCGAGGCACAGGAGCACACGGGCGGCGTGAAGCTAGAACTCGAGACCAGCAGCACGAGCATACTCAACTGCGACGGCGAGCAGCTCCACGATGCGGTCGCGCCCTGGATCGCAACCATCGCTGCCGAGCGACACGATGCGAACTTCCTGCTGCGGGCGACGCGTATCCTCCTCGCTCTCCGCGCGCACCACATCGACCACGGAGTGCTTCCGGAAGAACTCGTCGCGCTCGTACCGGAGTATCTCGATGCGGTCCCGCGCGATCCGTGGGATGGCCAGCCGCTGCGCTATTCGGCCGAACGCCTGCGAGTTTGGTCGGTCGGCAACGACGGCGCGGATGACGGCGGCTCCGACGATTGCGCCCACGGCTTGCATCACCAGGTCGAGCCGACACTGTGCCTGCCGCGCTGGTAGGAAACTCGAGACTCGACGCGGGCCCCGTTCTCGGCGAGAGTACACGCCCCGGCCTCGCGTCGGCACGAACACGCAAGGGAACCGACACGACAGGATCGACAATGGAAGAACACGACCACGACACCTGCGCGGCCCTGGGACTTCCCGGAGAAGCGCACGCGAAGCTCGAGCCGTTCGCCGGCACGTTTCGCGGCGAGGTGCAGATCTGGATGGGGCCCGGGCAGGTGCTGAAGACGACCGGCACGATGAAGAGCTCGTTCGACCTCGGCGGCCGGTTCCTGCGCCAGGAGTATCAAGGCGACAAGAGCGAGGGCCCGTTCCCCGATTTCGAGGGGCGCGGCTTCTGGGGCTACAACAACGCCACGCGCAAGTACGAGGGCCTGTGGATCGACAGCGCGTCGACGATGATGCAGACCGATGTCGGCGACGTCGATGCGGACGGCAAGATCTGGACGATGGTCGGCACCATCCCGAACCCGCAAACCGGCGAGGACATGACCAAGCGCTCGGTGATCACGCTCGAGGACCACGATCACCACAGCATCGAGATGTACTTCTCCGGCGACGGCAGCGGCGAGTTCAAGGCGATGGAAATCCACTACACGCGCATCGATTGACGCCCTCGACATGACGACGCAGGAACACAAGGACAACACAAGCGACCGCGACGTCGTCGACGTCGCGATCCTCGGTGGCGGCATCAGCGGCCTGACCGCGGCACTCGCCTTGAAGCAACGCGGACACCGCGTCGCGCTCCTCGAAGCATCCGACGCGCCGGGCGGGTGCATCCGCACGTGGTCGCAGGACGGTTTCCTGTTCGAGCTCGGGCCGAACACCGTCATCGACAACGCGCCGCAGGTCGCCGAGCTGTGCCGTGCCGCGGACGTCGAGGCTGACCGCCTGATCGCGCAGCCGGCCGCGAAGAAGCGCTTCGTCGTCAAGCGCGGCGGGCTCGTGCCGCTTCCCGGTGGGCCGATCGGCTTCCTGAAAACGCCGCTCTTCTCGCTGCGCGCGAAGCTGCGCCTTCTGCGCGAGCCGTTCATCGGACGACCGGCCGACGGTGTCGAGGAGTCGATCGCGCAGTTCGCACGGCGGCGACTCGGCGCGGAGTTCCTCGACTATGCAGTCGGCCCGTTCGTGTCGGGAGTGTACGCCGGCGATCCGGAGAAGCTCTCCGTCCAGCACGCGACGGCGAAGATCTACGCGCTCGAGGAGAAGCACGGCAGCTTGATTCGCGGCGCGTTCGCGAAGCGCAAGGGACCGGCGCCCGGCGGCAAGCTGTTCTCGTTCGCGCGCGGCCTCGATGCGCTGCCGCTGGCGATCGCGAGCGCGCTCGGTGAGAGCTGGTGTCCGGACACACGCGTCGAGTCGATCGCCCGCGGCGGCGAGACGTTCGATGTGATCGCGACGAACGGCGCCACCGCCCAGCCGCGGCGCGCGCGCGCAGTCGTCGTCGCGATACCCGCGACCGCGGCGTCGGCCGCTCTGCGCGATCTCGACGAAGATGGAGCGGATGCGATCGCCGACCTACCGTATGCCGACGTCGCCGTCGTGTCGCTCGGCTACCGGCGCGCCGACGTCGCGCACCCTCTCGACGGCTTCGGCTTCCTGGCGCCTTCGGTCGAGACGCGCCACGTCCTCGGCTGCCTGTTCCCGTCGTCGCTCTTCCCCGACCGCGCGCCGGCCGATCACGTCGCGCTGTCGGCCTTCGTCGGCGGCGCGTGTCACCCCGATCGCGTCACGGCGTCGGAGGACGAGGTCCTCGCGGCGACGCTTCGCGACCTCACACCGCTGCTCGGCCTGCGCGGCGACCCGGCCCTGTCGCGCGTCGAGCGTTGGCGACCGGCGATCCCGCAGTACAACGTGGGCCACGGCGCACGCAAGCTCGCCGCCGAACAGCTCGAGGGGCGGCAACCCGGACTCTTCCTGTCGGGCAATCTGCTCTACGGCGTGTCGGTCGCGGACTGCATCCGCAACGCGTGGACGCTCGCGGAGCGGGTCGACGCGTTTCTGGGCGGCGGAAACTGAGGCGACCAGCCCTCTCTTCCATCGGCGTCCGAATCGCCACGAACGTCCGGCGGGTCGCGGTACGTATCGACCGGTGACCGGAAGGAGACGGAGCCGCCGGAATGAGCCCCCGAGACCACGCGATCGCATGCGCCGCGCTGATCGTGATCGTTGGAGTGCCGGCAACTCGCTCCGACGCGGACGACCGCGCGCCACGGCCGCGAGCCACCGGCGCGATCGCCGGGAGTGTCGTCGACGGTGCCGGTCGACCGGTCCCTGGCGCGACGGTGACCGCTTTCGCCGATTCCGAGTGGCTGCTCCGCTCACCCTTCGAGCCCCATGCGTTCGAGTCGCTCGTGTTCGAGGCCACCACCGATGAGCGCGGCCTCTTCCGCATCGAGGGAACGCTCGCCGGCTGGCATGACGTCCGCATCGCGGCGGCCGGGTTCGCGCATGCGGAGCCCGAGGACATTCTCGCGTCGCCCGTGAATCCGAGAGAGCGGGAGATCCGACTCGAGCCCGAACGGCGTCTCAGCGGCACAGTGGTCGACGCGGACGGCGTACCCGTCGACGGCGCGATCGTCGAGGCGCGCTGGCATCCGTCCGGGGGCATCGAACGAATCATCGCGGCGGGTCGGCCGCCGATGAGCCGGGCCGACACCGAAGCCGACGGCTACTTCGAGCTCGGCGGGCTGCGCGTCGCCGAGTACGACCTCGTCATCGACGCGCCGGGGTTCCGACCGCTCGAAACGCGACTGCCGCGCCCGACAGTCTCGCGGAACGACATCGGCCGCCTCACGCTCGAACGCGGCGTCTCGATCGAGGGGCGCGTCATCGGTCCGGATGGCGCGCCGGTCGCCGACGCTGTCGTCGACGTCTACCACGAACCGCCAGGCGCGCGTCAGCCGATCGTGCTGTCCGCCGTGCCGGGAACGCCCCGGCGCCCCTTCCGGACGCAGACCGACGCCGAGGGCGAGTTTCGAGTCGTCGGTCGGCTATCCACGGAGCAACACGTCGTCGTCGTCTCGCACGCGGACTGGGCACCGGCGCGGCGCGACCTGGCCCCGCCGCGGACGGGCATCCTGCTCGTCCTGAGTCACGGCGACTCGCTGCGCGGACGCGTCGTCGACGCGCTCACGAAAACTCCCATAGCCGACGCGGCACTCTCCAGCGGCGAGGGCCCGTTCAGGCGGACGACGCGTTCGGACGCGGCCGGAAACTGGTCGCTGCGCGGACTGCCGAGCGGACGGCGAGGCATCGGGATTTCGTGCGATGCACCGGGCTACGCCCCCGGCTGGATCCGCGCGCCGATCAACGACGCCGTCGAATTCCGACTCGTTCCACGCGCTCTCGTCCGTGGGCGCATCGTCGACTCGTGCGGCCGACCGATCGCGAGCGCCCGCGTCGTCGCGTGGCTTCCCGCACCCTCCGGGTTCCATGCACGACCATCGCCATCGCTCGGCGGTTGCCTCAGCGACGACGCGGGACGCTTCACGCTCCACGGCGTGGAGCCAGACACGGACATCAGGATCGACGTGCGCCACGAGCGCTTTCTGAAGCGACGCCTGATCCTCGATCGACTCGAGCCCGGCACGGCGACGACGCTCGCCGACATCGCACTCGCGCGCGGCGGCACGGTACGCGGCCGAATCGTCGATGCCGACGGCGAACCGGCAGCGGACGCCACGATCCTCCTCACGCGCACCGGCTCGACGCTGTCGGCCACAGCCGCATGCCGAAGCGCGCAGGACGGCACCTTCGCGATCGACGGGCTCCTGGCGGGCGAGTGCTCCCTGATCGTGCGGGCTGAGGACCACCTCGAGGTGACCGTTCCAGCGGTGCGGATTCAGCTCGACGCCGAAACGAACGTCGGCACCGTCGCCACGGTGCGAGGCCGGAGCATCGAGGGTCGCGTCGTCGATCTCCTCGACCGGCCGGTCGCCGGGGTCGAGATCGACGTGATCGACGCCGCACCGTCAGGATTGCGCCTATGCGGAGCCGTCACCGATGCGGCCGGCGTGTTCCGCATCACGGGCCTCGCGTCCGAGGACGAGGTCGAGATCATCGCCCGACTCCGCGACGGCGCGAGGCGACGCCGCGAGTATCGGGTGGTCATGCCGTTCGCGCCGCGGAGCATCGAGTTCGTCCTGCGCCCATTCAGACTCGTCGGCCTGCGACAGTGAACCGCAGAGGCTTCTCCCGCCCAGCGGAGTTGCTCGCTTCCACCGCATGTAGGAACATGCGGATTCCTGACGCGGGCTCTCGAGGAATGACGCACAACGGCCTGCTCTGCCGAAAGGACGCACCATGCACACGGCGCTGGCGACACTCATCCTGCTCGGCTCGACCGCCGGCGACATCCCCCATCGCGTCCCGACGACACCGTGGAACGCGCGCTGGGGCAACCACCGAGCGACGCTGCAGGTCGATCGCGCGGCCGACGCCGTCGTCGCGCGCATCCCGTGGCGTCGTCATGACGCCGATCCTCGCGCGAGGGCCGTCTGGGTCATCGACCCGCGCAGCGGCGAACGCGTTCGCGACGTCGTCGCCCTCGAAGTGAACAGCGAGTTCGGCGAGCTCGTCTTCCGGGCCGCGACACCGGGCGAGTATCACGTCTACTTCCTGCCCTTCACGATCCGTGGCGGCGCGTTCCCGACCACGGTGTACGACAAGCCGGAGGCGACCGCCGATCCCGCGTGGCTTCGAAAGCACGGCCTCGATGTCGTGTCGACACGCCGCGAGACCGCCCGTGCGCTGCCGCGAGCCACCGTCGTCTCGTTCGAGGCGCGCACCGCGTTCGATCGCCGGGGCCCGATGGAGCTGATCGCGACCGCCTCGGAGGTCGAGAAGCTCCTGGCCGAGCACTCCGACGCGTTCCTGCTATTCCCCGAGGATCGCGATCTGCCGATCCGCATGACCGACCGCATACCGGCGCGCTGGGCTCGCGGCGGACCGGGGCGCACGCTTCACGGCCGTGCCATGCGCAACGAGTTTCGCGTGTTCCAGGTCGGCGTCTGGGCGGCACGAGAGGCGCTCTCCGACGTCGACGTCACGTTCGGCCCTCTCGAGTCCCGGAGCGGTGGCGACTCGATTCCCGCATCGGCGTTGCGCTGCTTCAACACGTCCGGCATCGACTGGCGCGGCCGTCGGATGGACAAGAGGGTCGACGTTCCGAAGGGGACCGTGCAGGCGCTGTGGATCGGTATCGACATCGAGCGGGACACGGCTCCCGGCTCGTACGACGGCACCGTGACCGTGCGCGCGGCCGGCCAGCGACCCGCGACGGTGGACGTACGCCTGGATGTCAGCGACGAGGTGCTCGAGGACCGCGGCGACTCGGAACTCTCGCGATTGAGTCGCCTGCGCTGGCTCGACTCGACCGCCGGGCTCGACGACACGGTGACCGCGCCATACACGCCGCTCGCGGTGGAGGGCACGACCGTCGCGTGCCTCGGCCGAGACGTCACGTTCGGCGCGCACGGTCTACCGACGAGCATCCGCGTCGGCGACGACGAGATCCTCGCGCACCCGGTCGCGTTCGAGGTCGAGACGGCCCGCGGCGCCGTCGCGTGGAAGGCCTCCGGGTCGACCGTCACGAAGCGCACGCCGACGGAGGTGGTGATCGAGTCCCGCGCAACCGGCGGCCCGCTCTCTCTGCGCAGCCGCGCGCGGATGGAGTTCGACGGCTTCATCGGCGTCGAGCTCGCGCTCACCTCGAGGAAGGATGTCGAGATCGACGATGCCTCGCTCGACATCCCGCTGCGCCCCGAGTTCGCGACGTACTTCATGGGCATGGGTCGCAAGGGCGGCCTGCGTCCCGAGAGGTGGCAGTGGAAGTGGGATCCCGCCAAGCACCAGGACGCGGCGTGGCTGGGCGCGGTCGACGGTGGCGTGCAGCTCAAGCTGAAGGGGCCGAACTACCGCTGGCCTCTCGTCAACATCCACTACCACCGCCGGCCGCTCCTCATGCCGAAGGCCTGGCACAACGACGGCAAGGGTGGATGCGATCTCGTCGACGCAGGCGCGAAAGGCGTGACGCTCCACGCCTACGGCGGTCCCCGCCGACTCGCCGCCGGCGAGACGCTGCGCTTCGACTTCGCGCTGCTCGTCACGCCGGTCAAGCCGCTCGACTACGCGGCGCATTGGACGCACCGCTACTACCACGGCGGCGTGCCATCGCCGGAGAGCGTCGCGACGGAGTCGTCGGCGCGGATCATCAACATCCACCACGGCAACCACCTCAACCCGTTCATCAACTACCCGTTCCTGACGGTCGACAAGATTTCGTCATACGTCGAGGACGCCCATGAGCGCGACTTGAAGGTCAAGCTGTACTACACGATCCGCGAGCTGACGAATCACGTCGCCGAGCTCTGGGCGCTGCGCAGCCTGGGCGACGAGATCTACGCCGACGGTCCCGGCGGCGGCTACGCTTGGCTGCACGAGCACCTGGTGCACGGCTACTCGCCGGCGTGGCACCATCGCTTCGGTGACGGCACGTGGTGCGCGTCGATCAGCCAGACCGGCCTGTCGCGCTGGCACAACTACTACGTCGAGGGTCTCGGCTGGCTGGCGCGAAACGTCGGCATCGACGGCCTCTACCTCGACGAGATCGGCTACGACCGCGAGATCTTGCGCCGCGTCCGCCGCGTGCTCGACGAGAGCCGTCCGGGCAGCTTGCTCGATCTGCACTCGTGGAATCACTTCAACGGTCGCGCGGGGTGGGCGAACTGCCTCAACCTCTACCTCGAGCACATGCCGTATCTCGACAGCCTGTGGATCGGCGAAGCGCGCAACTACGACGAGCCGCCGGATCACTGGCTCGTCGAGGTCTCCGGCATCCCGTTCGGGCTGTTCAGCGAGATGCTGCAAGGCGGCGGCAACCCGTGGCGCGGCATGCTCTACGGCATGACCAACCGCCTGCCGTGGTGCGGCAACCCGCGGCCGATCTGGAAGCTGTGGGACGAGTTCGGCATCCAAGACGCCGCGATGCTCGGGTACTGGTCGCCCGACTGTCCGGTGCGGACCGATCGAGACGACGTGCTGGCGACGGTCTACCGCAAGAAGGGCGCGTCGCTCGTCTGCATCGCGAGCTGGGCGACGGAGCCAGTGGACTGCCGGTTGCGCGTCGACTGGAAGGCGCTCAGCCTCGACCCCGCGAAGGCGGCGCTGTGGGCACCCGCAATCAAGGGGCTGCAGGAGGAGAATCTGTTCCGCGTCGATGAAGCGATCCCCGTCGCCCATCGCGGTGGCTGGATGTTCATCGTGGACGAGACGCCGCGCCGCATCGAGAGCGCCGACGAACGGTGAACTGCTACCCCGTCGTCCGCGGCGCCTTCAGGTGCTTCAGGAAGAACTCCAGCACGTCCTCGCGCATCGCGGCGGTCTCGACGTGGCCGACTCGGTAGCGCACGAGCTGCCAATGGGCCGACGCGTTCGCGGCGCCGTAGCGCTGCTTCATCTGCCGGTCGATGCAATCGAGCCCCTCCGGCGGCGTCAGCGGATCGAGCGTCCCCGCGACGCTCAGGTGCGGCCGCGGACAGATGAGCCCCTGAATCCGCGCCGTCGTGAACTCCTTGAGGAGGCCCGGAACGTAGTAGTAGATGCCGTGCTCGTCGAGACCGCGCGTCTCGATCAGCGTGTGGAAGTCCGTCATGCAACAGATGTCCGCGACCACTCGGATACGCTCGTCGAGCGCCGCGAGCCACCACGCCATCGTGCTGCCCATCGACATGCCCATCGTGCCGAGTCGACGCGCGTTGACCTCACGGCGTGACTCGAGATAGTCGAGAGCGCGCAGCGCGTCGTAGACCATCATCCCCCACAGCACCTTGCCCTTCCACAGCGTCTCCTTGAAGAGCTCGGACTCGGTGCGACCGCGGCGCTCGCCGAAGTTCCAGTGATCGATCGCGAGGACCGCGAACCCGCGCCGAGTGAGCTCCTCGGCGTACGGCGGATCCTGAAGCTCGGGACGCCCGTGCAGCAGCTCCTCCTTGCCGAGCGCCCAATCGCCGCCGTGCGCATGGTGGTAGAGGATCGCCGGGGCGCGCGCGATCACCTTCGCCGGACGCAGGAAGATCGCCGGCACGAGCTCCTCGTCGTTGAGGTCGAGCAGGAGGCGCTCGAGAACGTATCCGTCGCGGTCCTCCTCGCGCACGACACGCGCGGAGATCGGGGCATCGCGCGGCGGCAGATCGCCGAGAAGGGAGTACAGGAATCGACGGTCCTTGCCCTCGGGCGATTGGTCGCGCACGCGAGACGACGTCTGGTCCGATCTGCGGCGGGGTTGTGTCACGTTCTTCCCGGTGTGCCGTCCGGTGGTCGTGCGGAGCGCGGCGTCGGCACTCGACGCCACGCATCTGGCATCGGCAGGATCGTCGCGGATCTTGGCGCGAACGGCAATAGTCCGCCGCGTACGGTTACCAGCACGTTGAAAAAGGCACTCCGGCGCGATGGCGGTTGAGCCGCGCTCCTCACTCCCCGCCCGCGAGCACGCTCTCCAGCCGCTCCCGGATGCCCGTCTGAATCGACGGCCGCAGAAGACGCAGACTGCGCCGGCCCGCCTCGTCGGCACGCTGGTGCGCCTCGACTTTCGGGCCGACCTGCAGCGCGGCGAGAACGCGGCCCGAACGCAGGTCGAGCCCGTTCAGCGTCGCGCGCGCTCTCGCCGACGCGAGCCCGCCGAGCACGGTGCCGCCGCCGGTCGCCTCGACCTTGCCGCGGATGACGACGTCGACCTTCGTTCCGAGAAGCCGCCGCAGCTCGCGCCGGTCCGCTCGGCTCAACGTGCGCTCGCCGTGCTGCCGAATGAGCGGCAACGCGTCGACGATCGGAAAGCCGGCGCGTTTCAGATGGTCCCCGAGCGCGGTAGCCGTCGACGACGGCGTCACCTTGCGCCCCATGTTGATCTCCTCGAGCAGAATCAGGACGTCGAGCGTCTCCCGAGTCGGCAAGCTGTACTCGACGTCGACCGACGGTCCATCGAGCCCGGTCGCCGCGACGTCGAGCGCGACGCGAATGCGCCCGATCCCCTCGCCGCTCGCGCGCACGAGCGGCACGCGGAAGCGCAGGCTGCCGTCGACGCCGGTTCGTCCCCTCTCGATCGACAGCTCGACCGCACCCTCGACCTCGGGCGCGATCGTCAGGTCGATACCCGGGACCGGCTCACGCTTCGCTCCGTCGACGAGCACGGCCCGCACGACGACCTCCTCCGGAAACGGCGCGCCGGGTGAGGCATCCTGGCCGTCACCGCTCGTGACCTCGAGCCGCATGTCCGCGAAGAGCGCCTCGAGCCGACCGCGCACCTCGTTGCCGCGGTCCTCGACCTTCTTGTAGTCGCGACCGGTCAGTACTCGGAACGTGCTTCGCGTCAGACGCGACTCGCGAAAGAGGCGGTACGACGCGAGAAGCTGCTCGACCCGACGGCCGCGAGACACGCGGCGACCCGCTTCGACGAGCACGCGATTGGCTTCGGCAAGCGTTTCGTCGATATCCGCCTCGAGGTTGCGCGCGGCGACCGCTCGGTTGACGACCGCGAGAGAGTAGATCACGCCTCGGCCGCGATCCTCGCTGCGCGTGGCGATCTTCGCTCCCTCGAGCGTCGCCGCGCCCACGACGCGGGTCAGCTCGTCGACGTCGACCTCGGCGCTGTCGAGCGTCGAGCGCGAACGCACCTCGACGAACGACTGCACCCGTGCCCGCAGCGAAAACACGATCTCCTGCCTCGCACGCTCGTCCGCCAGGCGCCGCGCGTCGCTCGCCGACTCGGCGAGGTCGGCGACTCCCACCGCCGTCAGCCACGCGCGTTCCGGATACTGCGGGTGGCGCGCGTCGTCGGCCCAGCCGGGGCGGAGGCCCGAAGGCACGTCGCCGCCTTCGCCGGGCACGGTCTGTGTCGAGTCGCAGCCGACAACGAGTCGAAGACAGAGAAGAACACCGCAAATCGTGCAGTGTTTGGCGTCAGGACCACTTCTTCGGCGCACGGCTCTGGACTCGGTTGTTCGAGACACTTCTTGCGGCAAGATGAAACGGTTGACCGCCTCTCACGGGGCTCCTACGATCCTCCACAGAGTCGTCATCCGTCAACGGAAACTCGAGGAGCTTGCGATGATCCGCGTCTCGGGACGCACTCTCGCGCTGGCGGCTCTCGCGCTGAGCGTCGTCCTCACCGGTTGCTCGACCGAGCAAATCCGCGTTCCTGTCATGCGACCGGCGCGTGTCGACCTGTCGCGTTATCGGACGCTCGCGATCGAGAACATCACCGGCAACGGGGGCACGGCGATCGCCAACGACCTCGGTACGGGCCTGACCGCCTCGTCCTACTTCACCGTCGTGGACCGCCGCGACGTCGAGGCCCGCATGCGCGAGCTGCGCCGCACGCGCGGCGACCTCTTCGATCCGAGCACGGTCGCGGAGCTCGGCCGGCAAATCGGCGCGCTCGCGCTGATTCACGGAGAGGTCGTCACCAACGAGTACAGCGAACACGTCGCCGAGGAGGAGTGGGTCGAGGTCGTCCGGGACGAGAAGGGCAACGTCCAGCAAGAGATCCCCCACGTCGAGCGGACGCGCTACGGTCACACCGAGCTCGGCGTCAACCTCCGCGTCACCGCGACAGCCACCGGCCAGCTCCTCTACAGCCGGACGATCACGAAGCAGTCCTTCGACCAGACTCGCGCCACCGACGCCGTGCCCGCGGCGATCGACCCGGCACCGCTCTTCCAGGATTGCCGGCGGTTGATCGTCAAGGACCTCGTGTCACGTGTCACACCGCGCACCGACCTCGTTTTCGTCACGCTCTACAAGGACTCGGACATCCCTCTGCTTGCGGCCGGCAACAACCTCGCTCGCATCGGAGAGTGGGATGATGCGATCGAGCAGTACCGCGGAGCACTCGAGACTCTGCCGGCGGAGTACGCCGAGTACCGCTACATGCCTCTCTTCAACCTCGGCGTCGCGTACGAGTATACGAACCGATTCGAAGAGGCCCACCGTCACCTACGCGACGCATACCGGGTGTCGGCGGAGAGCCGGATCGCCGACGAGATCGAGAGCCTGAAGTACCGCGAGCGCCAGTACGCGGAGCTCCGTAAGCAGGGCTTGGTCGAGTAGTCGTCTCCCGCCGGGGCGGTTGGTCGGAGAGGAGAGAGGGACCGAGACGTGTGTGTGAGTGAGTGCTCTTGAGTTCCCGAGAGCGCTTCCGTTTGAACGAGACTGACGCCTCTGATGGAACGGAAGCCGAGACTGGCTCCTCTCGAGTCGTTGACCGTCGAGCCGAACTCGACGGGCGCATGCGACAGGTTGGCTGATGCCGCGTGCGCGAATCCTCGGTCCCCACGTGGACTTCTCTATCAGCCGCTGGAGAGGACTCCGTATTCTCTCCAAGTGGCATTGCCTATACTTCGGCTCGCCGGAGCCGTGGCTTTACGGTTCCTTCGACGGCTCCGATCATCCGAGAATGTCGAGCGTCCTCACACCTGACCTGGCAACGCGGGTTCGGCTTTGCCACAATGGTCACTCTACCCCGCCTGACGCAGAATCCGCCCGGAGGACGACCATGAGAAGCACTCGCCTCGCCATCGCAAGCGCCATCGCCATCGTGACGTGCGTCGTGGTCGGGTCGTCGTGTAGCCCGGATGCGTCGAAGGCGAAGGCCGTTCGCGCCAAGACGGTCTATCGGTACCTCAAGGCCGAGCCCAAGGCCTTGAACCCCCTCCTCTATCGCGGCGACATCTACACCTCGTACTTCATCTCGTTGACGACCAACGGCCTCGCGAAGATCGAGAAGGACCTCAGCTGGGCGGTCGACGACGAGCTGGTCGCGTCGTGGGAGAAGACGGACGACAACCGCGTCTGGACGTTCCGTCTCAAGCCAGGCCTGACCTTCCACGATGGGAAGCCCCTGACCGGCGACGACATACGATTCACGTGGCAGACCGCGCTGAACGTGGCCGAGGCCAGGTACTGGAAGAACAGCTGCGAGAGGCTCGAAAACGTCGAGGTCATCGGCGCGGACCGGCTGACCGTGAAGGTCACCCATAAGGAGCCGGGCCCGCTCGCCAGGTGGGACCTGACGTTCCCGATCTCCCCGGCACATGTCTACGGCGGCGCCGAGCTCGCCGCAGACCCGACGATGCAGAAGAGCGAGTACTTCAGAGACCTCAACCGCCGCGTCGTCGGCTGCGGCCCGTACCGTCTCGTCGAGTGGCTCGACGGGCAGCGCATCACGCTCGAACGCTGGGAGGGATACTACGGGTCGAAGCCCGCGATCGAGCGCATCGTCTTCAAGATCGTCAAGGATCCGAACCAGGCGCTCAACCTGTTCCTGCGGGGCGAGCTCCACGAGATGGACCTGACGCCCATGCAGTACTCGACGATGGCCGCCACACCGGCGTTCACGAAGATCGGCGTCACGAGAAAGGCGCCGCAGTGGAGCTACTACTTCGTCTACTGGAACGTGCGCCCGGAGAATCCGTTCTTCTCCGATCGTCGCGTGCGACAGGCCGCCGCCCACGCGGTCGACATTCCACGCCTGGTCGAGTCCGTGAGCTTCGGGCTATACGAGCAGTGCCGCGGCATCTACCACCCTCAATCGTGGATGTCGAACCCCGACATGCAGGTCTTTCCCCACGACGTCAGCGCGGCGTCGAAGCTCCTCGACGCGGCGGGCTGGAAGGAAGACGAGAGCGAAGGCTGGCGCTACAAGACGATCGATGGGCAGCGCACCAAGTTCCGCGTCAGCCTTCTCGTGCCGGCGGCCTCGGTCATGGGAAAGCGCATCGCGATCGCCGTGCAGAGCGACCTCCGCAAGGTCGGCATCGAGGTCGACGTGCAGACGATCGAGTTCGGAGCGATGGTCCAGCGTCGCAACGACGGCCAGTTCGATGGCTGCGTCTACGGTCTCGGAACCGGCGTGGATCCCGACCGCGGACAGTCGACGTGGCGCACGGGAGGCCCGCGCAACTACAACGGCTACTCGAACCTGGAGGTCGACCGACTCTTCGATCTCGGCCGCCAGGAGCTCGACCAGAAGAAGCGCGCCGTGCACTATCAGCGCCAGCAGAAGCTGATCTACGAGGATCAGCCCTGCCTGTTCGTGTGCTATCTGGCGACCTTGCACGCGTTCAACAAGCGACTTCAGGGCATCGAGCTATCGCCCCGCGGTGCGTTCAACACGCGGCCGTCGATGCGCGCCTGGTCGATCCTGCCGGAGGAAGAGACGGCACAGACGGAGGAAGAGACGGCACAGACGAAGGAGCCGTAGCGCACACATGCTCCGCTATGTCGTACGCCGCCTCCTCACCGGATGCGTCACCCTCGTCGGCATCACGCTGCTGACGTTCTGCGTGATCCGACTCGCGCCAGGGGACCCCGCCCTCTTGCAGGCGGCGGTGGGCGATCACGCGACGGTGGACTACGAGGAGCTCCGACAGTACTTCGGGCTCGACCGTCCCCTGTTCGAGCAGTACGGAAGCTGGGTCGCGCGGCTGGCTACTGGCGACTTCGGCTACTCGTTCGACAACACCCGCGTCGTCGACAAGATTCTTCCCCGCCTGTGGCCGACGCTGTCGGTGTCGTTCCTGTCGCTCTTCGTCGCATTCCTCGTATCGGTGCCGCTCGGGCTCATGTCGAGCGCCCGCCCCGGCGGCGCGTTCGATCGCTCGACGAGCGTCTTCCTGTACGTCCTCTACTCGATCCCGTCGTACGTGATGGGCATCCTGCTCGTCCGACTCTTCAGCGTCGAATGGCAGGTGCTGCCGATCCACGACATGCGCTCGGACGGCTGGGAGCATCTCGGCTTCTTCGACCGGATCATCGACTCCGCAAAGCACTATGTCCTGATCACGTTCTGCTCGGCGTATGCGAGCGTCGCGTACTACTCGCGCTTCGTGCGGCAGAACCTCCTCGAGGTCGTTCGTGAGGACTACGTCCGCGCGGCGCGCGCCAAGGGAGCGTCCGAAGCCCGCGTCTTCGTGCGACACGCGTTCGTCAACACGCTGATCCCGTTCATCACGCTCGTCGGCTTGACGCTGCCTTTCGTCCTCAGCGGCAGCGTGATCCTCGAATATCTGTTCGATTGGCCCGGGCTCGGCCAGCTCTACTTCGACTCCGTCAGAGAGCGTGACTACCCGACGCTGATGGCGTTGAACTTCGTCACCGCCGTGCTCGTCCTCGTGAGTACGCTCCTGACCGATCTCGCCTACGGCTTCGTCGATCCGAGGGTCTCGCATGAGTGAGCCCAGGGCAAACGACGGACCGAATCCGGACCTCCCGAAGAGCGTCGGGCCGTGGCCAGCGATGTGGCGCCGATTCCGGCGCTCGCGCACCGGCATGATCGGGCTGGGCTGGGTTGCGTTTCTGTTCCTGGTCGCCCTTCTCGGGCCGCTCCTCGCGAACGAGCACCCGATCGTCTGCCGCTTCAACGGCAGGATCTACTTCCCGGCTCTCGTCGATGCGCTGCGCGTCGTTCCGAAGCCCCTGCCGTTCCGTAAGCCGACGTTCGACTATCGCGCGGAGTACGACCCGACACGCGGCGACTGGCAAGTCACGGCGCTGGTTCCGCACGGCCCGACGGAGCTGATCTCCACTCCGCTCCAGGCCCCGTCATCGAAGCACTGGCTCGGGACGGATGGCAGCGGCCGCGATGTCTTCGCACGTCTGATCCACGGCTCGGGCATCTCGTTGCGGGTCGGGCTGATCTCGATGGGCATCGCTGCCGTCATCGGCATGGCGCTCGGAGCGTTCGCCGGATTCTATCGCGGCTGGATCGACATCGTCGTGTCCCGGCTGATGGAGATCTTCCTGTGCTTTCCGACCCTGTTCCTCATACTCGCGGTGCTCGCGTGGCTACCGCCGCGCATCGAGAACGTCATGGTCGTCATCGGCCTGACGCGCTGGGTGTCGATCGCGCGTTTCACACGCGCTGAGTTCATCCGCCTGCGCAACCTCGAGTTCGTGATCGCCGCACGCGCGCTCGGCGCGGGATCGCAGCGCCTCATCCTGCGACACCTCCTGCCGAACTCGCTGGCGCCGGTCCTCGTCAACGTGACGTTCGGGGTGTCGGTGGCGATCTTGATCGAGGCCGCGTTGTCGTGGATCGGCCTCGGAGTGGACCCGACGACGCCATCCTGGGGTGGCGTGTTGAAGGAGGGGGACGCGGCGATCACGGTGGCGCCGCACATCATCCTGTCAGCCTGCGTGGCGATCTTCCTCACGGTGCTGGCGGTCAATCTGGTCGGCGACGGACTGCGCGACGCCATCGACCCGAAGGCCGCTCCCGTGCGGACGAGACGGGGCGCTGGTTGATCGAGCACCCGGCAAGCCGCTTGCCGCGACCGCAGGAGAAGATATATTGCGGCCTGTGAACGCGACCGATCCCCTCCTGAGCATCCGCGACCTGCGAACGTCGTTCTTCACCGAAGAGGGCGTCGTCGAGGCCGTGGGTGGCGTGTCGATCGACGTCCCGCACGGCAAGACCGTCGGCATCGTCGGCGAGAGCGGGTGCGGCAAGTCGGTGACGGCCTTCTCGATCCTGCGCCTCGTGTCCCCACCGGGTCGCGTCGTCGCCGGCGAGATCCTCTTCGAGGGTCGCGACCTGCTCCGACTCCGCGAACGCGAGATGCGACAGATCCGCGGCAACGAGATCTCGATGATCTTTCAGGAGCCGATGACGTCGCTCAATCCCGTCTACACGGTCGGCAGCCAGATCAGCGAGGCGATTCGCCTGCACGAGCGCACCAGCCGCAGGGAGGCGAGAGACCGCGCCATCGAGATGCTGCGCAAGGTGAAGATCCCGTCGCCCGAGTCGCGCGTCGACGAGTATCCGCACCAGCTCTCCGGCGGCATGCGCCAACGCGTCATGATCGCGATGGCGCTCGCGTGCAATCCGAAACTGCTGATCGCCGACGAGCCGACCACGGCGCTCGACGTGACGATCCAAGCGCAGATCCTCGATCTGCTCCGCGAGCTGCAGGCCGAGTTCGGCATGTCCGTCGTGCTCATCACGCACGACCTGGGCATCGTCGCGGAGATCGCCGACGAGGTCATCGTGATGTACGCGTCGAAGGTCGTCGAGAAGGCGGCCGTCGGCGACCTGTTCGCTCGACCGCTGCACCCGTATACGCAGGGCCTGTTCGCGTCGCTTCCCGCGCTCGGCGGAGCTGGCAACAGCGACGAGAAGCTCAAGGTGATTCCCGGCGTCGTGCCGGACCCGCTCGAGTTCCCGAGCGGCTGCAAGTTCTGGCCGCGCTGCTCGCTGGCGGTGGACGCGTGTCGCGAGCGCGAGCCCGAGCTGCGCGCCGGCGCCGAAGACGATCACGAGGTCGCGTGCGATGTCGTCTGAAGAAGCACGCTGTGACGGCAAGGGCGCGTTGCTCGACGTCCGCGACCTGAAGAAGTACTTCCCGGTGCGCAAGGGCGTCCTCGGCCGCGCCGTGGAGCAGGTCAAGGCGGTCGACAACGTGTCGTTCTTCGTCCGCGCGGGCGAGACGCTCGGCCTCGTCGGCGAGAGCGGCTGTGGCAAGACGACGATCGGCCGCACGATCCTGCGGCTAATCGAGCCGACCTCGGGACGCGTGACGTTCGAGGGCGCGGATGTTCGCGCCCTGCGCGGTCGCGCGCTGCGGCAGGTGCGCCGCAACCTGCAGATCATCTTCCAGGACCCGTTCTCGTCGCTCAACCCGCGCATGACGGTCGGCCAGATCGTCGGCGAAGGGCCGATGATCCACGGCCTCGGGGATCGCGCCGCGAGGACTGAGCTCGTCGCCGACACGCTCGACAAGGTCGGCCTCGCCGCGAGCTGGGTCAATCGCTACCCGCACGAGTTCTCGGGGGGACAGCGCCAGCGCATCGGCATCGCGCGCGCCCTGGCACTCAACCCGCGCTTGATCGTCTGCGACGAGGCGGTGTCGGCACTCGACGTGTCGATCCAGGCGCAGATCATCAACCTGCTCGTCGACCTGAAGAACGAGTTCGGCATCGCGTACCTGTTCATCGCGCACGATCTGTCGGTCGTGCGACACATCAGCGACCGCGTCGCCGTGATGTATCTCGGCGAGATCGTCGAGACCGCGCCGACCGCCGAGCTCTTCGACCGGCCGCTGCATCCCTACACGAAGGCGCTCCTGTCGGCGGTACCCGTTCCGGACCCGGAGCACGATCGCACGCGCATCCTGCTCGAGGGCGACGTGCCGTCGCCGAAAGACCCGCCGCGCGGCTGTCGCTTCCACCCGCGGTGCCCGGTCGCGGTCGCCGGTCGCTGCGATGCCGACACGCCGCCGACGATCGCCACCGCGAACGATCACCACGTCGCGTGCCACGTTGTACAAGACGAGCTGCGCGTGGCCGACGAGCCCATCGAGGTGCTGCAGCAAGGGACGACGACGCGCGAGGGATGATCACGATCGATCACTTGCCGCGCCGCGCGACCTCGATCGACGTCTCGGCCCACTCGACGAGACGGCGGCGGTTCTCGATCACGTCGACCGGGACCTCGAAGTAGTTCTTCGAGACCTGCTCCTCCTTGAAGCGGAACGGCCCCATGCCGAGCTCCTCATAGGCAACCCGTGTCGACTCGTCGGTCTTCAGGTACAGGCGGCCGGTCGCCAGGATCCCGAAGAACACGTCGCCGCAATAGACGCCGTGCCCGCCGAACATCGCGCGGCAGGAGATGCCGTCGAGATCGTCGAGCTGGTCGACGATGAACGCGGCGAACTCGTCGCGCTTCGCGGTCATCGCTCGGCTCCCTCGACGCGGGGCGCGCCGCTCGAAAACACCCGCCGCACGCGCTCGACGTCGATCGCTTGCGCCACGTGGCCATCGCGACCGCGCACCGTCGTCGCGCGGAGGATCGAGTTGTAGATCGCCTCCTCGGTCGCGTCCGCGACGGCCCGCAGGAGCGGCGTCAGCTCGCGATCCGGAAGGCTCCGCCTGCTCGCGTCGCCACGCTCCGTCGAGAACGCGAACGCGTAGTCGCCGCTACCGTGCGAGAAGCTCGCGCCGGTCCGCGCCATGCCCGCGAACGTCCGTCGCGCGAGGCGCTTCAGCTGCCGCGCATCGACCGGCGCGTCGGTCGCGACGACGATCGCGCACGATCCGGCGCGGCGCTCGGTGTCCTTCTGACCCGCCGGAAACGATCGCCCGAGAATGCGCAGCTCGCCGCCGAAGTTCGTCTGCACGAGGACACCGACGACGACCTCGCCGGCCGACTTCGTCGCCATACGACGCGACGCGGTGCCGATGCCGCCCTTGTAGCCGAGCGCCCGAGTGCCCGTTCCCGCGCCGACTGCGCCTTCCTCGACCGGCCCCGGGCGCGCCGACTCGATCGCTCGTCGAACGTGCTCCGAGCGGATCGGCCGCGCGCGGATGTCGCTGAGCCAGCCGTCGTTCGTCTCGCCGACCGCCGGATTGACCGAGCGAATGGTGCCGCTGGAGTCGCGGCGCAGGACGTGGTCGATGATGCCATCGGCGATGCGCGGTACCGACGGCGTCGGCCCGAGGAGGAGCGGCGTCTCCATCGTGCCGAGCTCGTCGATCTGCACGGTGCCGAAAGGCTTGCCGAAGCCGTTGAAGCATGCGAATGCGGCCGGCACCTTGTCGCGGAACACGTCGCCCGAATGCGGCACGATCGCGGTGACGCCGGTGCGGATCGAATCGCCTTCGCGCAGCGTCACGTGGCCGACGCGCACGCCGGGGACGTCGGTGATCGCGTCGTGCTTCCCGGTCGGGAGCGATCCGACGACGATGCCGAGGTCGCGCGCACGCGGTCGCGAAGCCCCCTCGACGTCGTCCGCGGCCACGGCGCGACACGCGGGCAGCGCGCCGACGAGAACGATGACGATCGCGAGGTGCCTCATCGCGTCGTCCGCCTCCGCCTCTTCTTCTCCTCGCGGCGCTTCATCGAGTCGAACAGCTCGTCGAGCGCCCTCTCGACGCCGAAATCGATCAGCCCCTCGATCCGCTCCGGCTCCTCGAGCAGCCCCTGCAGCTCGGTCGTGATCGACAGCTCGGGCTCCTCGAGCGTGCCGCGCAGTCGAGCGGGAAAGCCGCCGTCGCCGAGCGCCCGGCGCGCGTCGCCCAGGATACGCCGAATCTCGCGATCGCCGATCGTCGCTTCGAGCGCGGCGAGGTCGACGCCGTAGTCCAGCGCACGATCGAAGTCGACGACACCCTGGAAGCCGAGGTTGCGGATCTTCGAGCCGGGCTTCGTCTCGATGCGCACGTCGCGGGTGCGCACCTGGCCCGCACCGACCTCGAACGTCGACGAGAGCTTGGTGAACAGCACCTCGTCGAAGTTCTCGCCGATGACCTCGGCCAGCTCGCCGATCGCGTGGGAGCCGCGGAAGAACCCGTCGGCCACGGTCAACGTGCCGGAGGCCTTCAGCGACTCCTCGAGGTCCTCGCGGTCGAAGCCGGTGCCGTCGATCGAGATCTCGCCGCGAATCTCGCCCTCGATCGCGCCGCGCCGCTCGTCGAGCGACAGGAACGGGAACGCGTACGCGAGGACCGGGGTCAGGTCGACGGTCGCCGGGACGCGGTCGACGGTGAACCGCGTCGACCACTGCGGCTTCGGACCGTTGAAGTCGATGCGCACGCTCTTGCCGACGAGGCGGCCGCGGTCGGCGAGGACCGTCGGCTCGGAGAGCTCGAGGACGCCGTCGGCAAACGAGAACTGCGTCGTCGCTTCCGCGATCGACAGGCCGTCGAAGTCGAGACCGCCTTCGAGGTGGAGCAGGCTGTTTTCGATGCGCGCGGGACCGTCGCCGAGGGCGATGGTGAGGTCGAGGGTGGTGACGGGAGCGATGGCGTCGAGGACCTCGGCAACACCTTGCATGGCCACGAATCCCGGTCTCTCGCCGACGACCGCCCCCGCGGCCCCTGGCTCGGCCCGCACGTGCACGCGATCGGAGCGGTACTCGACCTTCCACCGGTGACCCACACAACGGTAGGTCTGCTGCGCCGATTCGTCGACATAGATCAGAACTCCGTTCTCGACCGAGACGTCTACTTCGCGCGGCTGTGGTGCCGAGTTGTCGTCATCCCCGCCGACGAACAGCCTTTCCAGGTTGAGTCTTCCGTCACGATGACGAACGACTCCCAGATCCGCGCGCTGCGCCGTCACGGTGACGCGCTCCGTACCATACACGAGGTCCGGAAGACCGCCGTGGACCGCGATGTCGCTCGCCCTGAGAATGCGACCTCCGCCGTCCGGATCGAACTCGATGCTCGCAGCGCGCTGCGGCCCGGTCCAGCTGAATGACAGCTCGCCGAGGTGGACGTACACCCCCTCGCACCGCGCCTCGATCGCCCTCTCGATGCGCCGGCGCGCCCACTCCGTCGACAGGATCACCGGCACGAGCGCGCCGACGACCATCAGCACGACGAGCGTCGGCACCGTCGTCCACAACAACCACCGCAGCCAACGCCGCGGGCCACGTCGTCGTCGCGTCTTCGCACCGGAGGCCGCACTGCCGGCGGGCTCGGGCCCGATGCTGTCGGAGCTCTTCGCATCGTCCATGCGGGCCATTGTGGCCCGGCGCGGGCGATTCGCAAACCCGTTCGAATCAGAACGTGTACGCCATCGACGCCCACAGGAAGCCGACGTCGCTGTCGTCCCCGGCGACCGAGTCCTGGACGAAGTCGCCGGCGAAGAAGTACGAGTAGCCGAGCGCGGCGCGGACGTGGCGGGTGAACGCGTACGAGACCGTCACATCGATCTCGTAGCCGACGGAGCTCGAGTTGCCGCCGAGGCCGTCCGGCACGATCACGGCGCCGTTCGCGCCGTAGAGCGCGTCCTTCGTCTCGGCGCGCAGGAAGTAGTGGCCGTCGGCGGTGACGGTCAGATCCTCGAGCGGCTCGAACTCGAAGCCGAGCTTCGCGGCGACGATGTTCTGGCGGCCGATGTGATCGATATAGCCGAGATACGCGTGCCCCAGCGGGAAGAGCTGGTTGAACGTGCCGACGTCGCCGCCGACGCTCTCGTCGCCCGACGCGTAGTCGAGACCGAGAGAGAAGCGCGGCTTCTCCGGCGTGTCCGCGATCGTGTAGCCGAGCTCGCCGCTGACCATGTACGCGTCGATATCGCCGGTGCCGAGCTCGCCGAACTGATACGCGCCCTCGACGTCGTAGTCGAAGTCGGAGTCGCCGAGCTTGCCGGCCAGCCGCGCCCCGACGGTGTAGCGGCGCTCGTCGCCGGCGGTGCCGTTGAACCCGGGTGCCGCGGCGGGCACGTCGAGGTCGAGCCCGAGGAAATACGCGTCGCAGGTCCCCGGCAGGATCGCGTCGGTGGAGGTCGCGTAGACGCCCCAGAACTGACTCTGATGGTCCGCCGAGTTGAAGTCGTACTTGTCGACGGGCACCACCTGCGTCCAGAAGCCGTGCACGTTCCACGGCCCGACGTCGAGGATCGCCGAGATGCCGTCGAACGTGCGCCGCGAGTTCGACCAGTCGAGCGG
>CAYMRB010000061.1:0-31118 GCA_964392615.1 uncultured Planctomycetia bacterium
GACGACGCTGCGCATCCTCGCGACGTGCCTGTCGCCGACGTACGGTGACGCCGAGTTGTCGGGCCTGTCCGTCACGACGCAAGCAGGCGCGTTGCGTCGGCACATCGGGTTTCTGCCCGAGCTGTTCGTGCTGTACGACGAGCTGCGCGTCGACGAGTACCTCGATCTGTTCATCGGATCGTTCGAGAGCCGTGTCGACCGGCGTCGCCACACGCTCGAGGACGTGATGCAGCTCACCGACCTGACGCAGAAGCGCGACACGCTGCTCGGCGCGCTCTCGAAAGGCTGGCGGCAGCGCGTTCTGCTCGCGAAGAGCCTCGTGCACGATCCGCGGGTTCTTCTGCTCGACGAGCCGACGTCGGGGCTCGACCCGCGCGCTCGCGTCGAGCTGCGCAGCATTCTGCGGACGCTCGCGCAGATGGGCAAGACGATCATCATCTCGTCGCACATTCTCAGCGAGCTCGGCGAGGTCTGCGATGCGATCGGCGTCATGGAAAGCGGCCGCATGGTCGTCAGCGGTACGCTCGACGAGATCCGCGATCGGTGCGCGCCGACTCGGCACGTCGATCTCGTCTTCCGCGACGCGGCCGGCGCCGAGGACGCTGTGCGCCGCGTGCTCTCCGCGTGCGAGATCGCGGGGAAGCCGCGGTTCGACGGGCAGAGCGTCGCGTTCCGCTTCGATGGGGACGACGACGCAAAGGCCGCTCTCGTCGCCTCTCTCGTCAAGGCCGGAGTCGGCGTCGTCGATTTCCACGAGGCGGATCACGACATCGAGGATCTCTTTCTCGACGTGTCGAAGGGAGAGCCGTCGTGAAGCGTTCGCCGTTCTACAACTCGCTCGTCGCGCGCTACGTGCGGGCCGGGTTCCGACGCGGCAAGGGATCGTTTCACCTGCCCGGGCTCGCAGGGATTCTCGCCCTGATGGTCGTCGGGAACTTCGGCGTCCTGACGTTCGGACCGTCGATCGACTCCGACCTGCGCTTCGACGACCTGACGCAGTTCACGCGGATCCTGTTCTACCAATTGATCGGATTCGACGCGTTCCTGCTGATCGTCGCCGGCCCGCTGCGCGTCCACAACGCGCTGACGCGAGAGAAGAACGAGGGGACTCTCGAGTTTCTGCGCGTCTCCGGACTGTCGCCAGCGGCGATCACCGCGGGCATCGCGTTCGGCGTGCAGGTGCCCGGGTACCTGGCCGTCGCCGTCACGCTGCCCGTGTCGATCTGCTGCGCGATGGTCGGCGGGATCGGTTGGGACGTCCTCGTCTACTCACACGCGTTGCTGCTCGTGACGGCGACCTCCCTGTCGATGCTGACGATGAGCGTCGCCGCGCGGCTCGGCAAGCGCACCGCTGACGGCATGATCGTCGTGCTGTACGTCGCCTTTCTGTTCGGCGGCGTCTACGGCGGAGCGCTCGCCGGTCGGTCGGTCGTCGGGACGGGGCTCGGCTTCTCGCTGCACCCGGTGCTCGTGTTCCTCGGTCTCACCGAGGCGTTCGATGGCACGGTCATCTTCCTCGATACGCCGGTCTCGGGCGTGCCGATCGCGATCGCCGTACACGCAGTGCTGGGCGCGCTCCTGTTCGCGGGTGTGTCGCGCACGATCGGTGCGGGAGATGCCTACCGTCCGTCGCTCGCGATCAACACCGGCCTGTTCGCGCTCGCGGCGTTCTTGCTGGTCGCGTTCATTCCTGAGGATGATCTGCTGATGCACACGGCGTGGCAGGTCGCGTGCTCGCCGGTGTGCCTGTTCCTGCTGTGGTCTTGCTGCCGCGGGCGCTTTCCCTCCGGGGAGCAGCACCTGCGGGCACGGCACGCGGCTCGCGTGGCGCGCGCGGACGGGACCGTCTGGTGGCTTCGCCGTGTGGAGCGGATCCTCAGCGCCCACCCGCTGATCGAGTGCGCGGTGGCGGCTCTGCCGTTCGTCCTCGCCTATATGGCCGCTCGCGTGTTCATGGAGTGGCGCAACGACGGCCTGCCGGATCACCGCAGCGTGCTCGTCGGGCTCGTTCCGATTCTCGGCGCTCTTCTGTGGGCGCAGGGCGGCGAGCTCGGTCGCTTTCCGGTGGCCGGCACGTCGCGGCGCAGCCGATTCATCCTCGCGGCGATCGTGCCGGTCGTCATCGGGCAGATGGTCGCCAGCTTCGGTTACGAGAACACCGGGCTCCACGTCACCGCGCTCTCGCCGCTCGCTCCGAGCGTCATGACCGAGGCGCGTTTCGGCGTCGACTTCGATGGGCCAATCGTCACGGGCGTCGCGTTCGGCGTCGCGGTCGGCATCGCCGGCGTCGTTCAAATCCTGCGGCGTTGCCGCGAGCTCACATCGGTCGAAGCGGACATGATCCGGCTCGCGCCGGGCGAGTAAGAATCGAGGTGGCGGGCCCAGCAGTCGAGGGCTATGGCGTCTTCGTGTCGCCGCCGTCGCTCGGATCGTCGCCGTCGTCCACGGGCCCGGAGGCCGGTACGGGCTTCGCCTCCATCGACTGCTTCCAGAGCGCCTTGAGGCTGACGAAGTCGAGCAGGGGGCGGCGCTCCGCCGTCGTCTCATCGGACGCGGGCTTGTCGGCAGCGTCGTCCGCGACAAGCGGCGTTCCCGGGTCGAGGGACTTCGTGGTGCCGCCTGGATCTCCCTGACCATCGCCGCCGGTGTTCTTCTCCCACAGCTCGCGTACCTTCTCCTGACCCGATTGCGGGATCAACGCGACGAGCGTCAGGCACGCATCCGCGAGACGCGGTACGAGGGCGCTGGTCGTGACCAGATTCTCTGCGGCCTCGCGGTGCTCTTGTCGCACTCCGAAGCGATCGCCGACGTGCTCGCCCATCTGCCAGTTGCGCAGGCCGAGCGCGACGCCGCCGACGATCAGCACGCCCTTCGCGGTCGCGAGGACCGCGCCGAGCATGCGGTCACCGGACTTCATGTGCTCGTTGCGGAAGCGCTTGGAGATCACGGATGCGAGAAAGCTCAGCACCGCCCCCGACACGAAGAAGAGGCCCACGAACGAGATGACCTGGGCCGCCCCGGCGTTGTTCTCCCGCACGCCGCGGAACAGATCGTTGTCCGCGAGCGGCACGTAGAACTTCGCCGCCAGCACGAACGCGACGACGATCGCGATGATCTGCAGCACCTGCGCGATGAAGCCCTTGATGTACCCGGCGACCAGGAAGAAGGCGAGGATGCCGAGGAGGACGAAATCGAGGACGTTCAGCTCCATGGTGTTGTCCTTGAGCGGAGGGAAGGGGAAGGCCCGAGCCAAGGCTCTATCTTACACCCTCGCAGGCGGTTGCAAGCGTCTTCGAGAGTCGCCGCGAGCATCTCGTCGGTCGTCACATCATCGCGCTGGCGAAGGGTTTCGAGCGTCGCCTCCAGCTCTGGCAGGCCCGAGTTGCCGATCGCGACGATCGCGTTGCGCAGAAAGCGCCGCCAGGTCGCGCGGCGCACGGGGCTGCGCGGGAAACGATCGCGAAACGTCGCCGCGTCGAGTCGGGCGAGCTCCGCGAGTCGCGGAAAGCGGTTCTCCGGGCGCGGCGCGAGATCGGGGTCGCCCGTCGAGTCGCGGTCTCGGCCGTTGAACGGGCAGACCTCCTGGCAGATGTCGCAGCCGAACACGAGGTTGCCGCAGCCCGCGGCGAGCTCCGGGTCGATCCTGCCGTCGTACTCGATCGTCAGGTACGAGATGCACCGCCGCGCGTCGAGAACCCGCGGCTGCGGGAACGCGTCGGTCGGGCACGCGTCGAGGCACGCGCGGCACGAGCCGCAATGGTCCGTCGCGGGCGGATCCGGCTCGAGCGCCCGGTCGGTCAGGATCACGGCGAGGAAGAAGTATGAGCCTCGCTCGCGATCGATCGAGCACGCGTTCTTGCCGATCCAACCGATCCCGGCCTTCTGCGCCCAGGCCTTCTCGAGGATCGGGCCCGCGTCGACGTGCCAGAAGTACTTGCCGGGAAAGGCCTGCCGCAGCTGGTTGCAGGCCCGGCGCAGGCGCTTCTCGAGGATGCGGTGGTAGTCGGTCCCGGCGGCGTAGGCCGAGATCTCCCCGCGGGCGGCAGCCGGGCGGGCGCGGCCGGCCGCGCCAGCCCGACTGTAGTCGGTCGCGAGCACGATGACGGTCTGCGCGCCGTCGAGAACCTCCCGCACGTCGCGGCGGCGCGCCGCGTTGCGCGCGATCCACGCCATCTCGCCGGCGTAGCCGCGCGCGAGCCACTCGTCGAGCCGCGCCGCACCGGGCGTCTCGTCGGCCGATGCGAATCCGACGCGGTCGAAGCCGGACGCGAGGAGCAGTGCGCGGATTTCCGCGGCGGTCGGCGGCGTTTCAGGGGCTTCTTCGGGTCGCAAGGTCGCCTCGCAGGGACAGGGGGGGGAAGCTCGAAGTCGGCCCGCAGGGCCCGTGCGAGGCCTTGCATCCGGCGCGCTTTTCCCGTACGTTCTTCGATTCCGTTAACCGTTCGCGGGCACATTGTAGACCATGGTCTCCGCGGGGAAAGATCCCCGGCCCCGAACCCTCCCCGTCCCGAGCCCTGCTTGGAGGCAGAGACTCCCTATGCCCACCGTCGCTACCGATGTGCCCCGCACCAGCGGCCGAGATGTTCTGCGCCACTTCCGTCACTGTTCGTACTCGACCGGCGAGCTCGCGCGCTGCCGCCAGCTTGTCGACGATCACGGCAAAAGCCTGATCCTGCCGTACGATCAGTTTATCGAGCACGACTGCCGTCACCTCGAGGCGGATTCGGACTCCGGCAATCCCCACTACATCATGGAGCTCGCCAACGACGGCGCCTACACCGGCGTTGCCGTCCACTATGGCGTCTCGTGGCGTTACTGGGCGGGCCTCGAGGGCTCGGTGCCGCTCGTCCTGAAGATCAACGGCAAGACGAGCATCCCGCCGCAGGACTACGCGTTCTCGGCGCACACCTCGTTCGTCGAGGATGCCGTGCGTATCGGCGCCGCCGCGATCGGTTACACGATGTACTACGGCTCGCCGCGGCAGGACGAAGACCTGCCCCAGCTCGCGCGCGTCCGCAAGGACTGCGAGCGTTTCGGCATGCCGCTGATCGTTTGGGCGTACCCGCGCGGCAAGGAGATGATCGCCAAGGGCGGCATCGACTCGAGCTACGCACTGGAATCCGCCGCGCGCCTCGCGATGGAGATGGGCGCGACGATCATCAAGAGCAACGTTCCGAAGCCGCTGGCCGACGAGCACCTCGACAACTCCGGCATTCCGAAGTACTTCCGTGACGTCGAGCAGGAGCTCCGCGGCATGGACGACAAGGAGGAGGTCCAGGAGCGTGTCGACCGCGTCGTGCGCGCGGCTCAGGGCGTCCCGGTCCTGTTCAGCGGTGGCTCGCAGATCGGCGATGACGATCTGATGTTCCGCGCAGAGGTCTGCGTCAAGGCCGGTTGCCTCGGCTTCATCTTCGGCCGCAATATGTGGAAGCGCGAGAAGGCGAAGGCTCTCGAGGTCACCACGAAGCTGCGCGGTCTGCTTCACGAGGCCGACTGAGGCGCTGATCGAAGCTCTCTTTCCGGAGAGCCTCGAGCCACGCGAGCGACGCCATTCCTGCCGCCGAGTCGATCGGCGGCGGGAATGGCGTTTTTTCGTCCGGGATCAGGCTGTCGGGTTGCCGATCGCGTCGACGATCGTCTGCGCGTCGAGCCGGCCGTTCTCGATGAAGACCGTACCCGTCGCGTAGCCCGCGCCGACGCTTCCCGCCAGGTAGACGCCCGGGCGGCTGCGCGCCTCGCGCGTGTCCGGGTCGAGGTCGACGCGCAGCGTCTCCGGGTCGACGTCGAGGCCGCAAGCCTTCAGGAGCGCGTCGTCCGGGTGGTAGCCCGTGAGCAGGAAGACCTGGTCGAAGTGCTCCTCGCTGACGGTATCGTCGGACACGAGTCGCACGCTGTGACCCTCGATCGCCTCGACGCGCGTGTCGAATAGCGCGCGGATCTCGCCCGCCTCGATACGGTTCTCGACGTCGGGGCGGACCCAGTACTTGACGCTGTCGCCGAGCTCGGAGTCGCGGTGGACGAGCGTCACGTTCGCGCCGTGGCGGAACAGATCGAGCGCCGCCTCGCAGGCCGAGTTCTTGCCGCCGACGATGAGCACGCGCTCCCCGTAGAACGGGTGGGGCTCGGTGTAGTAGTGGCTGACGTGCGGCAGGTCCTCGCCGAGGATGCCGAGGTCATTCGGATTGTCGTAGTAGCCGGTGGCGAGGATCACGCGGCGGCACGAGTACTCGCACGGTCCCGAGCGGCGCGGTTCTCGGGAGCACTGGGTCGACACGCGGAATGCGCCGCGCTCGCCTTCGACGCCCAGCACCTTCTCGTAGCGCTTGACGCGGAGCTCCTCGGCACGCGCGACGGCGCTGTAGTACTGCAGCGCCTCGAAGCGCGTCGGCTTGCCGTGCGCGCAGATCAGCGGGTGGCCGCCGATGGCCAGCAGCTCCGGCGTCGTGAAGAACGTCATGTTGACGGGGAATCGGAAGACGGCGTCGACCAGGCAGCCCTTCTCGATGATGCAGGAGCTCAGGCCGGCGCGGCGAGCGGCGATGCCGCAGGCGAGGCCGACGGGGCCCGCGCCGGCGATGATGACATCGAAGGGACCGTCGTCTGCCTGCGCGTCGCTGAGGGGATTCGTGGGGTTCTCGGCGTTCATGGATCTGCTCGGTGGAGGCTCCGCTGATGGGTCTCCGAGGGTACCGCAGCGCGGCGGAAGCGCAAGGGGAGGAGGGCGGAGTCGGAGGCGGAGTCGGAGTCGGAGTCGGAGTCGGCGTCGGGATCGGAGTCGGGATCGGAGTCGGAGTCGAAACCCGACACTCAGTACCGCACGCGAAAGCCCTTGGGCGGATCCGGTGGGTCGGGCTCCGCCTCGACCTTGACGCTCGTCACGCGTGAATACGGGCTGCCCTCCCAGCACCACTCGAGCATCAGGTCGATGCGATCGGCTGGCCCGCAGAAGCTCGCCTCGACGCTGCGGTCCGGCAGGTTGCGCACCCAGCCGTCGAGGCCGAGCTCGCTGGCGCGCTCGCGCGTGAACGCGCGAAAGCAGACCCCCTGCACGCGGCCGGAGATCTTGACGCGCACGCGGCGGACGACGGGTTCGTCAGGCGGGCTGGTTTCGTCGGAGTCGGTGCTCATGACGGGGTTTCCTCCTGCGAACGGCGTCGGAGAAGCGCTCGCGCCAGCGGTGCGATCCACAAGCACACGCAGGCCGCGCCGAGCGCGAGACACCACTCGCCCTCGAAGAACGGGGTGATCGCGCCTTCGGACTTCGTGACGCTCTGAATGAAGCGCTCCTCGAGCGGTCGCCCCAGGATGAGGCCGAGCACGACCGGGCCGAGCGGCACGCGGAAGCGTTCGAGCACGAAACCGAGCACACCCGTCGCGAGCATCACCCAGACGTCGAAGTACCGCGCCTTGATCGCATAGGCGCCGACGATGCAGAAGATGAGCACGCACGGCAGCAGGACGCGTCGCGGGATGCGCACGAGCCAGCCGCCAGCGCGAATCGCGAGGAAGCCGATCGGCAGCAGAAGCAGGTTCGCGACGACGAAGACGATGTAGATCGAGTGCACGACGATCGGCTGTTCCGTGAAGATGTCCGGCCCGGGGCGCAGGTTCTTCATGTACAGCACGCCGATCAGAATCGCGGTGACCGAGTCGCCGGGGATGCCGAACACGAGCGCCGGGATCCATGCGCCGGCGAGCGCCGAGTTGTTCGCGGCCGTCGCGTCGGCGACTGCGTTGACCTCGCCGTCGGCTGGATCCTGGCGTGCGGAGCGCCGGGAGAAACGCGCGAACCACTTGGAGACCGCGACGGACACCCACGCGCCGATATCGGCTCCGGCGCCCGGCAGCATGCCGATCGTCGCACCGATCGAGCTCGAGCGCAGGAAGCTGAACGGTCGCCGTGGCAGCTTGCGAAGCGCCGGACCGAAAACCGCGCGAATCGGTGCGAAGATCGAGTGCTTGCCCGCGGCGGGCGCGGTCCGGCTCACCGTCGCCGCGCCGAGCTCGCCACGCGGGCGCAGCACGTTGCGCAAGACCTCCGACACGCCGAACAAACCGACCATCGCCGGGATGAACGAGATGCCGTCGAAGAGCTCCGGCAGTCCGAACGTGAACCGGGCCTCGCTGTAGACCGCGCTGAGGCCGACGGTCGACAGAAGAAGACCGCAGATCAGCGCGAGCGCTCCCTTGAGCACCGAGCCCCGCGACACGATCGCTGCGCAGCTCAGGCCGAGCAGGTAGAGCCAGAAGTACTCGAACGACGTGAAGTCGACGGCGAACTCGGCGAGGTACTCGGCCAGGAAAATCAGCAGCAACGCGCCGAACAGCCCACCGCAGACGCTGAACACGAGCGACACGCCGAGCGCTTCCTGGTGGCGTCCGGCGCGCGTCAGCGCGTACGCGTCATCGGCGTACGCGGCCGAGCTCGGCGTGCCGGGGATGCGCAGCAGCGTCGTCGGGACATCACCGGCGAAGATCGCGCACGCCTCGAGCGTGACGACCGCAGCGATCGCAGGCACCGGCCCCAGCGTGTACGTCAACGGTACGAGAAGCGCGACGGCCATCGTCGCCGTGAGCCCCGGGATCGCGCCCATGAAGATGCCGTAGAACGCCGCGCAGACGATCGTCACGAGCACGGTCCAATTGCCGAGAAGGCTCTCGGCGGCGGCGCCCAGGTTCCCGAAGGTGTCGGCGAGCTCGGCGTACAGCGCGTTCACGGCGTCACCACCACAGGATCCCGCGAGGCAGCGGCACGCGCAGCCCCTTCGCGAAGAGCTGGTACACGAGCGGGATGAGCACGACGGTCACCGTCGCGCTGACGAGCAGGCGGTTGCCGAGAGCTGCGAGCAACAGGAAGACGATCGCCCCGGCGCAGATCAGGAAGCCGAGCGACTTGGCGAGCAGGACGTACGCGACGACGGCGGCGATCGGCAGGAGAAAGCGCCAGACGTGTGCGACGCGAAGTGCAAAGGCCGACGGCGAGCGCTCGTCGGAGTCGGAATCGCAACGCGCGACGCGACCTCGTATTCGCCTCACGACGAGAGCGATCAGCGTGACGGCGAGCAAGCCGCCCAGCACTCCCGGGAAGAAGAAGGGACCGAACCGCGATGTGTCCAGCCCGGTGAACGCCGGGCTCCTCAGCAGCTTGCCCAGCTCGGCATCCGTCGCGTCGAGATTGCTAACCGCGACGTCACCTTCCTCGACCGCGATGACGAAGCCGCGGTGGCGCATGAAGCCGAGGAACTCGTCGCCTGCGACGATCTTGCGCAGCGCGCCGAGCAGGCGCTCGACGATCCGTTCGGGGGTGGCGGCGGGAACGCCGAGCGCGCGCCAGCCTCCGAGGCTCCAGTCGACGCCTTGCTCGACGAATGTCGGCACGTCGGGAAACTCGGCGAGGCGCTCGGCGGCCATGACGCCGAGCGCGCGGACGCGACCGCTCGCCATCAGCGGTTGGGCTTCGGGCAGGCTGCAGCAGACGAGATCGAGACCGCGGTCCTTCTCGGCGATGAGCTCCTGCAGCGACGGGCCGGCGCCGCGTGTCGGGATCCAGTTGACGTCCGTCGGGCTCTGACCGATCGCATGGAGCCAGCCGGCGAATGCGAGATGCCAGATACCTCCCTTCGCCGTGCCCGAGCCCTTGAGCTCGCCGGGGCGCGATTTGATTTCGCTGGCGAGGTCGCCGATCGACTGCCACGGCGCGTCGCTGCGGACGAGCAGCGCAGCGGCGTCGCGATTCAAGACCATGAGCGTGCGGAAGTCCCGGTGACGGATCGACGTCAGATCGCGCCAGTGGAGCATGTTGAGCTCCACGGTCATCATCATCAGCGTGTAGCCGTCGGGACGCGCCTGCGCGCCGGCCGAGTGACCGGTCACTCCCTCGCCGCCGGTCTGGTTCTCGACGTTCACCGCGACGCCGAGCTCGCGCTCGAGCAGGACGGCCATCTGTCGCGACAGGCCGTCGGTGCCGCCGCCCTTCGCCCACGGGCAGACGAGCGTGATCGGGTGGTTCGGATAGCTCTCATCGCGCGTGCAGCCGCTCGCGGCGACGACCAGCGTGAGCAGCAACGGCGAGAGCGCGCGGAAGGGGAGCATGGCCGGCCATGATAGGAAAACCACTCCGAGCGGACAAGGCGCGTGGGAGAGAGCTGCCTCCCGAGGCGTTGCTTTCCGTCGGCCTTCCGGAGATCGTGGCGGGGAGACCTGCCAGCGGAGGACGCCATGCATCACGTCGAGCGGTTTCGGGCCGTCATGGATTTTCAGCCGGTGGACCGTCTGCCCCGGTGGGAATGGGCGATGTGGTGGGACCTGACGATCGACGCGTGGCGCGGGCAAGGCCTGCCGCGCGACCTCGACACCGTGTTCGACATCGCGCGGCACTTCGACCTCGATCCTTACCAGCAGTTCTGGTTCTCGACGACCGAGGCGACGATCGACGCCAAGCAGCACCACACGGAGGGGACGGTGTCGAACATGGATGACTACCTGCGCATCCTGCCGAACCTGTACCCCGATCACCGCGCGTCCATCGAGAAGATGCGGCCGTGGGCGGCGCGGCAGGCAGCCGGCGAGGCCGTCGTCTGGTGCACGCTCGAGGGGTTCTTCTGGTTTCCGCGCACGCTGATGGACATCGAGAAGCTCAGCTTCGCCTACTACGACCAACCCGAGCTCGTGCACCGCATCAACAGCGACCTGTGCGACTTCAACCTGCAGCTGATCGACCAGTTCTTCTCGGTGTGCTGCCCGACCTTCCTCACACTGGCCGAAGACATGAGCTACAACAACGGCCCGATGATCTCGCGCCGGGTGTTCGACGAGTTCATGGCGCCGTACTACCGCCGCTTGCTCGAGCGGTTGGGCGAGGAGGACGTGTACGTCATCGTCGATACCGACGGCGAAGTCACGCCGCTGGTGCCCTGGCTACTCGACGTGGGCGTGCACGGCGTGTTGCCGCTGGAACGGCAGGCCGGCGTGGACGGCATGGCGATCCGCGAGCAATACCGCGACATCCGCATGGTGGGGCACTTCAACAAGCTGGTCATGCACCTCGGCGAGCAGGCGATTCGCGACGAGTTCGAACGCCTGATGCCGCTCGCGCGCTCCGGCGGCTTCATTCCGAGCGTCGACCACCAGACGCCGCCGAACGTGACGATCGAGGAGTATCGGTTGTACCGCCGCCTATTGGATGAGTACTCGGCGGCAGTGTAAGGACTTGACGGCGGGAAAGGGGTGGTGGACCATCGGCTCGACGGAAGCCAATAGCGCGATTCGGAGGTCTGCCATGGGCTCGCGGCTCGTCTTGACGGTCGTCTGGCTTGTCGCGTTCGCGATGCCGGTTCGAGGCGGTGACTGCCCCGAGGGCGACGGTCGGGTCTTCATCGACAGCGACGGCGCGGCGGACGGTCAGCTCGACATTCCCGTGTTGCCAGGAGGCACGGGCAGCTTCCTCGTCACGGTCCGCTTGAAGACGGCGTTCGAGTCGGACCGGGACTTCGTCGCCGTGGGAGGTTGGGCCGTGGCGGTCGCGCACGACCCCGAGCTCTTGACGGTCGAGGAGTTCTCGACGGACGACACCCTGCGTCAGGTGGTCGGTATCCAAATGCAGGGGACCGAGCGGGCGGCGCGGGACGACGACGTCGGGTTCCTCGACTGGACGTTCACGACCTGTGGAGTGGACGATTGCCACCTGCCGCTCGAAGGCGAGTACGAAATCGTCCGCGTGCGCTACTCGTACAGCGTCCCCGAGAATGCGACCGGGCCAATCACCACGACGCTGCGCTTCCGCGACGGTCTGCAGGGCAGCGGGCAGCCGGTCGACAACGTGTTCACGATCGACGGCCAGTCTTGGCGGCCGTGCATGGACGACCTCGAGATCCGGTTCGCCATCCCGCCCGAGCAGCCGTTCGCGCGCGGCGATGCGAACTTCGACGGTAACCTCGACGTGTCCGATCCGGTGACGGTATTGCGCGCCAACTTCCACGGCGACGCGACGATCCACTGCGCGGATGCGGCCGACGCGAACGACGACGGTGGGGTGGACGTCTCGGACGCGGTCTACCTCTTCGGCTATCTCTTCCTCGGTGGCCCGGCGCCTGCAGCGCCGTTTCCCGAGCCCGGAGACGATCCGACGCCGGACGCGATCTCGTGCCGGCCGTTCGGCTTCAGCTGACCGGTTCGGCTTCAGCGATAGAGACTCGGACAGCCGCCCCGCAAGACCATCGCGAGCTGCAGTCGCACGCCGACCCGTAGGTCGACGGGCTCGAGGCCGTACTGCGCGACGAGTGCGTCGTACGCTCCGCAGTCGCCGCCGATGCGCGCGGCCACGGCCGCGGGCAGTCGATCGCGTACGTCGGTGAACGCGGCGCCCGGCTCGCGGTTGGCGTCGTCCGGTCGGCGCACGAGGAAGAGCGGGATCTCGCTGACCATCGCGAGCGGCCGGCCGCCGAAGGACGCGGCGAGCTCCATCGACGAGGGCAGGAACTTCGCGGCCTCCTCGTGATCGCCGAGCGCCTCGAAGTGCTCCCGCATCGCGATCGAGGTCGGCGTCGTAGAGAAGCCCGGCGCGATGCGGAAGAAGCCCTTCTCGCCGCCGCGGTCGAGATCGTGCAGCGGTAACCCTTCGCGCTGCGCCGTCGCGGCGAGATGCTCTCGTAGGTCCGCGGTGTCGACGACGCGCTCGCGGCAGATCAGGAACCACGCGCCCTCGGCGAACGCCATGCCGTGAAGCGACGCGTGGAAGTCGAACGGGCCGTGCGCGGTCAGGAAGTCGGCGACGGCGCGATTCTCCGGCCGTGCGGGCGTGTCCGCGTCGAGCGGATAGCCGAACTCGACATCGTCACCGGGAGCCTCGCGCACGAAGCCCCGCGCCCACGTCCAGAGATCCGCCTCCCCCGCGATCCATGCGGCGTTGCGGTGCGCGCCGTCGGGATTGACGTGCGGGCAGATCGTCCACGTCGCGTGCTCGAGAAGCGCGGCGACGGCCCGCGCGTCGTCGTCGGCCGCTCCCGCCGATGCCGACGCGACAAGGCGCAAGAGCGCCGCCAGCGTTGCCGGCCCGATCGGCTCGTCGGCGTGTGCGCCAGCGACGAGGGAGATGCGCGCCGCGCCGTTGCCGAAACGATAGCCGTGGATCGGCCGCCCGTCGCGCGAACGTCCGATTTCCCGTCCGCCGAGCGCGGCGCAGGAGGCGAACTCCGCGACGAGCGCTTCCGGTTCGGTGTACGGCGCGGCCCGTCGCGCAATGCGGTCGACGATCTCCGCCGCCGCAGCGTTCAATTGAGGGCGTTCGGCTGCCAGAGCACGGTGCCGCGCGTCTCGGCGCCCGCCATGCACGCGCCGAGGCTCTGGAGGCACGCGGCGTGGAACCAATCGTCGCCTTCGCGTACGACCTGTTCGCCCGCGACGATGCTCGAGATGAGCATCCCTTCGCAGACGCTGCACGTCGCCTGGAGCACCGAGTCGGCCGTGTCCGTCTCGACCCAGCTCTCCGTCGCGCTGAGAAGTTCCCAGTCGGTCAGCTGCTCGATGTGCGCGGTCGACGTTGACGAGGTCAGCTGCTGGAAGAGCCCCTCGTTGCCGAAGATCTCGTGGAGACCTCCCGTCGCGAGGCCCGCCTTCGAAGCCACTCCGACGATGCCGTCGATGCCGATCGCGGCGCTCTTCGATCCACCGCCCGTCGTCTCGGTCACCGTGAAGACCGCGTGCAGGAACTCGACGAGCTGCGCCGAGTCGGCCTCCGCGTCGTCCGCACCCGCCTGCTCGGCGAAGAACTCCTCGATCTTGCGCATCAGATGGCGCTGCGAAGCCTCGATCCGAGCGAGCGTCTCGGTAGCATCCGGCAGGTCGGCAATCTTTTTGCGCAGAGCGGCGATCTCCACGAGCTGTCGGTGCAGCTCACGAAGAAACTCATCACGACTCCAGATCATATCAGGCTCCGGCCCGTCCTTCCGGCACGCTGACGGTGGTTCGATCGACGCTATCCTCGTTGGAAGCGCGGGATTTTAACGAAAAGGACGGGGCCTCGAAAGGCAAAAAGGCGTCCCTAACGTTCCCGGAACCCCGGCTCGCCGCTGTGGTGCGATACCGTCCGGATGCCTCCCCACGAGCTCGTGTCGGCAAGCGCCAGCAGCACGCTCGCTCGCGGCTCGAGCGGGGGCGGATCCCACACCTTGACGAGCCGCTCGACGCAGCCCTCGGAGCCGAGCGCGTCGGTGCCCGACACGAACAACGCGGTCGACAGCACGTCGCCGGCGGCCGCGCAGCGCGTCCACACCGTCGCGCTGCGCACGGCGTCGTCGGCCGCGTCGACGGGGCGACCGGAGCGCGGATCGACGATGTGTCCGATCGTGCGCCCGGCGAGGCGGACGCAGCGTTCGTAGGCGCCGGACGTCGACAGCGCGCCGGGTTGGACGTCGAGACGGCACAACACGTCCTGCTGCTCATCGGGGTCGTCCGGGTGTACGACCTCGACGGCCCAGCCTGATTCGTCGGGTGGGTCTCCCCACGACAGCACGGTCGAGCGGCCGCCGAGGATCGCGCCGGCCGTCACGCCACGCTCGCAGAGCCGCGCCGCCAGGCGATCGATCGCCCAGCCCTTCGCGATGCCGCCGAGGTCGATCTCGACGCCTGGGCGCGCGAAACGCACGGTCATCGCGCCGGGGTCGATTTCGACGAGATCCATGCCCCGGCACTCGAGCAGCGCGGCGATCTCCGCGTCGGCAGGCTCGCGCGCGGCGAGATCGACGAGGCCCCACGCGCGCAGCAGCGGTCCGACGGTCGGGTCGAACGCGCCGTCGCTGATCTCCCACGCCTGGCGCGCCAGCAGCAGCAGCTCCAGGAACTCCTCACCGATAGCGACCGGCCGCGACGCGGCGAGGCCGTTGACGAGCGACAGCTCGCTGTCGGGCCGAAACTTCGAGAGCAGCGCGTCGAGCTCCAGCAGATGCTCGCACGCGTCGTGAGCGACGAGCGCCAGCTCGGTCTCGTCGAGGTCTCCCTGTGACAGGAGCAGCGCGTTCACCGTGCCCATCGCGGTCACGTCGAACCGTCGCAGGCCGCTGCTGGACTGCGAGTACGACTCGAGCAGCGGCCCGCCAGCGGGCTCTCCGTCACCGCCCGTAGGCTCTGCGACCACTGGGCGCGGGCCCTCCGTCGATCAGACGGAGAGCTCCTCGTCGCGCTTCTCTTCTTGGCCGAGGACGTAGAGGCCGATACAGATCAAGAACGCGAGGATGAAGTCGTAGACGGTTCCCGACAGGTCGGGCGCCTTGATCACGTACTGGCCGACGCCGAGCATCACGAGGAAGATCGCGCTCAGCCGCAGCGCGGGCTTCAGGAAGAGGCCCGTCAGGATCGGCACGGCGAGAATCGCGAACGCGAACGGGATCGCGAGACAGAAGAAGTAGGTGATATCCTTGCTGCCCTCGCCGAACGGGATATCCGGGAAGATGCCGAGCCATGATGCGGCAAACGGCTTCGAGACCTGCTCGGCGAACGCCAGGTATCCGACGTCGTTTGCCCCGCCGAATCCGAACTGGCCGATCGCCACGAAGGCGAACAGCAGCCCGAAGGCCAGGCGCAGGATGAAACTGATCCAGAATCGTTCGGCTTTCGAGATCATGGTGGCTTCGACTCGCAGCGGGTCTCTTCGTAGGGGAATCGCGTGTATTGGGCGGAGCCCCCATTCTATCAGTCCGCGGTGGCGGATGGGAAGAGCGCTGAAGGGGGGGGACTTCTCGGCCGTCCCACGGTCGGATCGATCCTTTGACATCGCACGAACCCGGCGGGCCGGCCGCGCCGCCGGTCAGTCCATGCGCAGTTTTCCTCGCGCGGCCGTAGATGGGGTCGCGGCAGCTGCTGTATCATGAGGGTTCATCTACGCCTCGCACAAGGAGACGCCCCGCACGATGTACGAAGAAAGCGACATCCGAACGGAACCGGAGGACGATGGCCTGGTCACGCGCCGTAAGATCCTCGGCAGCGCTGCGCTGACCACGGCAGGTGTCGCCGCCGGCGGCATTTCGGCCTGGTTCAACGACTACGTCAAGTCCGGGCCATCCCTCGCTGAATACGAGAAGGACGATCAGCTCGTCCGGACGGCTCACATCGGTGTCGGCAACCGCGGCGGTTCGCTCCTGCGCACCGCGCTGCAAGTCCCCGGCAGCTTCCCCGTCGCCGTGTGCGACAAGCTGGCGTCCAAGTGCAACGACCACAAGGTCGGCATCGAGAAGCGCCTGGAAGCCCGTGGGCAGAAGCCGACGGTCGAGACGTACGACGACTATCGTCGCGTCCTGGACGACAAGAGTATCGAGGCGGTCTTCATCGCCACGCCGCACTATCTGCACGGGCCGATGGCGATCGACGCGGTCGAGGCCGGCAAGCACGTGTATTGCGAGAAGGCGATGGCCTTCACGATCGGCGAGAACCAGGACATCCTGGCGCGCGTCGGGAACGCCGGCACCGTATTCCAGGTCGGCCACCAGCGCCACTATTCGCCGCTCTACCGACGCGTTGCGCAGATGATCGCCGAGGACAACATCGGCGACCTCGCGTCGATTCGCGCGCACTGGAACCTCAACGATGCGATCCGGCGCCCGTCGCCGACGCTCGATCTCGAGCGCGTCATCAATTGGCGGCTGTACTCCGAGTACTCCGGCGGTCTGACGACCGAGTACGCGACGCACCAGATCGACCTCGCGAACTGGTTCTACGGCGTTCCGCCGCATTCGGTGTGCGGCGTCGGCGGCGTCGACTGGTACCGCGACGGCCGCGACACGCACGACCACATCCACCTGATCCTTACGTACAAGGTGCCGGTCTTGAAGCGTGACCCGTTCGGCAGCATCGACAAGGACGCGGCCGGCAAGCCGAAGTTCGAGATGACGAAGGACGAGAAGGGCAACGATGTGGTCGCGACGCGTCAGTGTACGTTCGACTACATGTCGTCGATGGCGAACTCGCACCTGAGCCCGCCCGCCGAGCTCGTCATGGGCCGCTACGGCACGATCAAGATGTCCCTCGCCGGCGGCGAGTTCTTCAAGGAGAAGAAGGCGCGCCAGGACCGCAACCGCATCGCGGAGGGCACGAACCCGCGCCGCGAGCGTCAGAAGAAGATCCTCAAGAGCGGCGTGACGGTTGCGACGGCCGGCTGCAAGGTGGGCGATCCGATCGATGAGATCGCGCTCGAGGGCGGCCGCAAGCACTGGTCGCACTTCATCGAGCCGATCGACGGCGCGTACGACAAGATCGAGACGCTGCTGGCCGTCGAGAGCTTCCACAAGGCCGTGCGCCTCGCGAAAGCGGACAAGCCGTTCAAGGACGAGCTCAAGGCCGACGCCAAGGTCGGCATGGAGAGCGCCGTCGCCGCGCTGATGGCGAACATCGCCATGCGCGAGGAGCGGACGGTGTACTGGAGCGAGTTCTTCGCTTGAGGGTTTTGGGCTCTGCGGCTGTCGCCGCGGAGCCCAAAACGCCTCATCGAGGGGGGGGGCATCGCTCGGTCGGGTCGGGCAGCAAGAATCGATCGACATCGTTCGGACCCTTTTGGGGCCCACGGGGTCGAGGGGCGGGTCGACGGGATACGATCTGCGGGGCGGCGTGTGGCAGCCCGGCGATGGGCTGCGAGCCGCGCTGGTGCCGGCGGATTGGACAGGCGCTGTCGATTCTGGTCGATCCACAGCTCAGCTTCGCAGGCCGGGCAGCTGAGCTTTCTCTTTGGGCGGACCAGCAACATGAGCTTCGACCTGGGCGTCTTCCATACCTCTCGCCCGCACACGGATGCGGAAGCGGTCGACCGGTACGTCGCCTACTGCGAGGAGGACGACCTCGCCCCGTACGTCGAGCCGAGCCCTCGTGTCGCGGCGTTCCTGGCCGAGCTGACGCAGGAACTGCCGCAGATCGACGACTGGCCGGAAGAGACCCTCGACGACTGTCCATGGAGTTGCGCGTTCGACGTCTCCGAGGGCCATGTGCTCATGCCGATGGTCTGGTCGGCCGCGGACGGTGTTCAGCTCAAGATCGTCGCTCTGGCGCAGAAGCACTCGCTGGTCTGCGTCGATCCTCAGTCCCAGACGATCCTGTCGGCTCCCTGGCTACGCACGCCGAAGAAGCCCTGGTGGAAGTTTTGGTAGGCGACCCTGAACTCTCGACGGACCGACCAGTGCGCCGTCCAACCCGCAGCCGACGAGCGGCGAAGACGGTCCACGCGGGTTCGGCACCATGAGGACTGCCGCTCGCGGCTGAGCGGCAGATCCCCGACCGGCCACGACATCACGGGGCCCCAAAGGGGCCCTGAGCGATGTCGATCGATACTTGCCACCCGGTCGAGCCGAGCGATGCCCCCCCCTCGATGAGGCGTTTTGGGGGGCCCCGCCGCCCCCCCCCCGCCCCCCACCCCCCAACCTCCATGAGGCGTTTTGGGCTCCGCGGCGACAGCCGCAGAGCCCAAAACCCTCAAGCCCTCAGTTGCCCGGCGTCGGAGCGTCCGGCGTGGCCTTCTCCGGCGGCGTCGTCGGGGTGCCCGCCTTCGGGGCTGGCTGGCCTGCGAGGCCGGCGTACTTGTTCATCACGTACGCGATCTGCCAGTCCGCCAGGACGCCGTTCGTCTGGTAGACCGGGACGCCCTCGGCATCGAAGAACACGATGACCGGCTGGAAGATGTCGTAGCTCAACAGGGTGACGATCCGGTTGCAGCTTTGCGTGAGCTTCTTCGAGGCCTTCGTCCAGGCCGCCTTCTGCTTGGCGCCCTTCGGCAGGTTCTTGCCGCGCTTCTCAGCGACCTTTGCCGGGAGCGCGGCGGCTGCGGTCGCCTCGCCCTTACGCGCGTGATCCAGCGCATCGTCGAACGCGTTGGCGAGGAGCGCGGCGTCCTTCGGGTCGAGATCGGCCGACAGGCCGGCCTTGACGAGCGGCAGGGTCTTCTCCAGGTCGAGCTTGACCGCCTCGTCGTGACGTGAGCTCAGCACCGCGCGCAGCGTCGTGTAGCCCTCGCGGTCGATGATCGTCACCGGCAGATCGACTCCGAGGCGCTCGGCGTACTTGGCCGTCTGCGCGATGCGGCTCTTGTCGGACGCGTCGAACTGGTAGAACGCGACGCCGACGCGGGCGCGGTCGGCGAGCCCGTCGCGGAGCACGCGGATGCGCTCGACGCTCTTGTCGAAACCGTCGTGGTGGACGCGGCTGATGACGACGACCATCGGCTTGTCGGTCGACCAGAACGGGCTGTCATCCAGGCAGCGCAGGTCGGCGCCCTTCGCCCACGATTGCCTCTCCGCCTTCGCGAGACGCGCGATGCCCTCGTCGACACGGTTGCGGTAGTTCTCCTCGAGCTTCGCCTGTGCCTCGGCGCTCAGGTCGGCGACGAGCTTCTTGTACTCGGCGTCCTCCCACAGACGGAAGAGCTCCTTCGCCGTCTTGATCTCGTCCGGGTTGCGATAGCCGAGCTTGACCGCCTCCTGGAGGTCCTTCAGCGCATCCGCCATCCGCTCCGCGCTCTCCGCCGGGGACAGATTCTGGTCGAGGAGCACCTTCAGCCCCGTGTGGCGGGCGCGATAGAAGTACGCGTACGCCTCCATGTCGCGGAAGTCTTTCTGGACCTTCGCGTCGTTCTTGAACTGCGGGAATCTGTCGTCGAGTCCCAGCACCTGGGTGTAGAGGAGCTCGATATTCTCCCAGAGCTCGTTGCGCTGCAGGCGGCCGAAGCGCTTGATGACGACGGTCTTGCTCGACAGGGTCGTGCCCTCGAGCCAATCGACCTGCCAGCCCTTCTTCTTGGCCTGCGCGACCGCCGTCTTGTCGGCGGCGAAGGCCGGCGACGTGATGGTCGAGAAGGTGCTGGTCGCTATCAGGCAGGCGCACAAGCACCAGCCGGTAAGGGACGTCAGGAGGCGTGCCTCGGACTTCATCCTTGTTCGTCCTTCGTTCCTCTGGGGGGTCACCGCAGGAGCCGTTCACACGAACCTTGCGCCGGGCTCGCACGCGGCATGGAGGCCCTCAAGTATAGCTCACTGCGAGGGAAGGGGGAAGGGCGGCGGGTGCGCTCTGAGGCTGGAAAAAGGGGCTCAACTTCCCGGGGGGGAGTGTCGAAGATGCCTTGAAAGAGAGAGCGCTTCACCCGCCGCCCTGGCGGGTATACGGAGTACGGAAGTGTTCAGTGGTCTCGAGCCAGTTTGGACGGTCAACGCAGTCGCAGCCGTGGTCGGCAGGACGAATTTGCCAGCTCAACCCGTGAACGCGGCTTCTTTCCTGTCGTCGCACTCGGACGACCGCCGCGATTCACGACCGGCCTGCCTCCTTTCGGCGTACACTGCCGCTTCCGTCCAGACTGGCCGGGCCTTTTCAGCCCCGCCGCATCGTGACACGGGTCCTCGGCTCGGGAGCGCGCCCGAGACGACGGAACGGACGACACGCCGGGCCGTTCGGCCCGCTTGACAACTCACTCAGCCCTACCATCGGCGCCACGGCTACGGCGCTTGAGGCTTTCGTCCGAGTTCGCGCCGGAATCCGCTTCTCGGCACCGCCGCAGGCGCGTGCACACAGACAAGGCTTCGTGTTCCTGTTGAGTGCAGTCTCGCGGCGCTTGGATGGCGCGGAGTTGTGCTGCCAGGCGGCTGTCTGAACGCGGCGGGGCCGGGAGTTCGACAGCGTAAGGCCTGGTGGGAGAGCTCTTTGTGATGTGGGTGGGCGCGGCGCCGCGGCCGCTGGCACTCGCCTTGCGGAGGAAAGGGTCATCGACGGGCGCCGGTCGTCCGCCGACCGACGCACCGCCTCTCCATCGAAGGAACGCGCCCATGAAACTCGTTGTCGCGATCATCCGGCCGACGCGCCTGGAAGCCGTCAAGGATCTGCTCTGCCGTGGGGGCATCACCGGGATCACCGTCTCGGACGTCCAGGGAGCCGGCCGCCAGCGCGGCCACAAGGAGGTCTACCGCGGCCATGAGTACCAGGTCGACCTCGTCAAGAAGGTCAAGCTCGAGATCGCCGTCTCGGCCGAGCAGGTCGACGAGGTGATCGGGCTCGTGTCGAAAGGTGCCCGCAGCGGCGACGAAGGGCGGATCGGCGACGGCAAGATCTTCGTCGTCGCTCTCGAAGACGTCGTTCGCATTCGCACCGGTGAGCACGCCGAGGCCGCGATCTGACGCGAGTCTCCCGACTCCTTCCTTCCCCTCCCACGCTCTCTCTCGCCGGCGTACGGCAAATGAAAGGAATCGACCAGGAACCATGCGACGACTCAGATTCATTCCACTTCTGACGATAGGCTTGCTCGCGGCTGCGGCTGCGCCACTCTGTGCGGCCGAGGCTACGGGCTTCGCGGCCAAGGACTTCAGCATGTCGGAAGACCTCGACACGCTGTGGACGTGCCTCGCCGCGTTCCTCGTGTTCTTCATGCAGGCCGGCTTCGCTCTGGTCGAGTCGGGGCTGACGCGCGCCAAGAGCGCGTGCAACATCATGATGAAGAACCTGATGGACATGTCCTTCGGGTCGCTTCTCTTCTGGCTCGTCGGCTTCGGCATCATGTTCGGGACGAGCGGCGGGTTCTTCGGGATGGACAGCTTCGCGTTCGATGCGGAGGTCAGCCGCGTCGCGGCGACCGACGACGCGGGTGAGATTATGAAGGAGGGCGGGCTCGTCGTGCCGGCGCACTCGGTCGCGTTCGGGTGGGCGTTTCTGATCTTCCAGACGGTGTTCTGCGCGACGGCCGCGACGATCGTGTCCGGTGCGGTCGCGGAGCGCGTCAAGTTCGGCGCGTACCTCGTGTACTCCGCCGCGATCTGCGTCTTCGTCTACCCCGTGTTCGGCAGTTGGGCGTGGGGCGGCCTCTGGCTCGGCGGCGGCTGGCTCGAGGGCATGGGATTCGTCGACTTCGCCGGCTCGACCGTCGTCCACTCGGTCGGTGGCTGGGCCGCGCTCGCCGGCGCGCTCGTCGTCGGCGCACGGCTGGGCAAGTACGGGAAAGACGGCCGTATTCGACCGATCCCGGGGCACAGCATTCCGCTTGCGGGTCTCGGAGTGTTCATCCTCTGGCTCGGCTGGTTCGGCTTCAACCCCGGCTCGACGACGGCTGTCGGCGGCGGCGACTTCGCGAAGATCGCGGTGATGACCAACCTCTCCGCATGCGCCGGAGCCGTCGGCGCGATGGTCGGATCGTGGATCCTGTTCCGCAAGCCGGACACGTCATTCGCGCTCAACGGCGCGCTGGCCGGCCTCGTGGGCATCACCGCGGGCTGTGCGAACTTCGACGGCGTCGGCGCGGCGGTCACCGGGCTCATGTGCGGGATTGTGGTCGTCTTCGCGGTTTTGATGTTCGACAAGCTGCGCGTGGATGACCCGGTCGGTGCCATCTCGGTCCACGGCGTTTGCGGCGCGATCGGAACGCTCCTCGTCGGGCTCTTCCACACCACGAGCGGACTGTTCTACGGCGGAGGCGCTGGACTGTTCGGAATCCAGGCCCTCGGTGTTGCTGCCGCCTTCGCGTGGGTTTTCCCCGTCAGCTTCGCGATCTTCTGGCTGATCAAGGTGACGATCGGCCTGCGCGTCAGCGAGCAGGAAGAGCTCGAGGGACTCGACCTCTGCGAGCATGGGATGGAAGCCTACCCGGGCTTCAGCTTCGAGGCGGGGCGCGACGCGTACTCGCCGGGACAGATCGATCGCGCGTACATCCCCGTGGAGCGTACGCCCGTCGGCGCTGCCGACTGAGCGCGGGCGGGATCGCGAGGGAGCGCTGCTCCCTGACTCGTTGGCCAACGGCGTCGATCGCTCCGTCGCGGAGCGATCGGCGCCGTTTTTCGTCCGGCCGCTCGTTTCTCACGGTGGGCCCAACTCCTGTTTCACGAGGATGTTTGGGCTTGCAACGGGCGCAGACTCCGGGCTATAGTGGGCGGCGGAAGTGTAGCCCGACCCCCGCTGCGCGGTCGGGAGGTTCCGCGGACCTGCCGGCGCACCAGGCCGGCTCCGGAGACGAACCGAAGAATGAAACAGGACGGCTCCCGACCGCGACGCAGCGGAGTGCCTGGTGGGCTCCGTCACGGCAGGGGGAGGAGGTAGACACGAACAAGAAGACTGGAGTTGTGGTTAGCGATGGGGATCGGGCCCATCGGGCCGCGCGGCGTCATGCGGCGGGGTGCTCCGTCGGTCGCATGCTCGCGCCTCTGTCAACGAGGCCCCGGGCGGGTGCCTCTGGAAGAGAAAGGAACAACGAAGCGATGCAGCGTTTCGAGAAGTTGGGGCTGGGCATTCTGGGCGTAGGGTTGTTGGCATTCGTGAGCCTGTCGAGCGCGCAAGCGCAGGAGGCTCCTGGACTCGGCGGTGGCTCGCTCCTGTCGCCCGCGCTATTGGGTCAGGACCCGACCGCCGATCTGTCGGCGTTCATCACGGAGACGGCGTTCTCCGGATTTATCGACGTCGGCTATCAGTACAACTTCGACGCCAACGACACGGCCGCCATGGCCGGTGTCGGTGGCGGCATCGAGAACGGTATCGAGAACGGTATCGAGAACGGTACGCGCGTGTTCGACACGCGACAGAACGAGTTCCAGCTCCACGCGATCGGGCTCGACCTGAACAAGCAGACCGACGCCGACCATCTGCTCGGCTACCACGTGACGATGATGATCGGTGACGATCCATCGGCCGTGAACGCCGCGTCGCCGACCGCCGGGGAGATCTTCGACGGGTCGGACTTCGTCTTCACGAACGGCTACATCGCGTTGCAGGTGCCGGACGGCGTGCCGATTCTCGAAGGTGCCAAGATCCAGCTCGGTCGCTTCGAGACGACGATCGGCGCCGAGGTCGTGGCGAATAGCGCGGCGTTCTCCGGACCGGGCAACGCGAACTACTCGCGGTCGTACCTGTTCGGCTTCAGCGGTCCGTTCACCCACACGGGCGTGCTGCTGAAGAACTCGCTCCTGCCCGGTGACGATACCTTGCACTATCACCTCGGCTGGACGAACGGCTGGGACAATATCAAGGACAACAACGACACGGGTACCGTGCTGGCCGGCGTCGGCGTCGACGTCGACTGGTTCAAGCTCGACTTCAACACCGTCTGGGGGCCGGAGCAGACCCAGGCCTTCGCCGCGAAGGCGAACGGCGACTACCGCACGCTGCTCGAGCTCCTCGTCCAGGTCGGCCTGCCGGCGAACATGGCGGACGACATGGGCCTCGGTGCGCTCGACGGCCTGAGCCTGATCGCCGACCTGCAGTGGGGTGGCGAAGAGGGCGTTCCCGACGTCGCGCCTGGAGGCGGCCAGGGCTACGCGCAGTGGTACGGCCTCGCGGGTATCGTCCGCTGGGACTTCCCGCTGCCGATCCTCGGCGGCGACGGCAGCGCGGACAACGTGTACGTCGCGTTCCGCGGCGAGTACTTCAGCGACGAGGACGGCTCGCGCGACATCTCGCGTGCGATCGGTGTGCGTGACGATGTCTACGCGTTGACCTGGACGTTCGGCTGGATGCCCGCCGAGATGTTCCTGCTGCGCGTCGAGGGGCGCCTGGACAAGGCGAGCTACAACGCGTTCCACAACGGCGTGCGCTCGCACCAGTTCACGCTCGGCGCCAACGCCGTCGTCAGCTTCTGATTCGGGTGTCGTACGCGTCGAGGGCGCGCTTTCCGCCGGTTCCGCCGCGAACCGGCACGGAGGGCTCGCCCTCGGCACATCCGGCCCGCTCGCGAGCGGCGCAGCAGCGCATCGATCGGCGCGTCCCTGCCACCCCTCCCTGATAAAGTGCTGGCGCCCGTCGAGCGTCGGGTGGAATACTGGATAGCGTCGTGCACCGGCTGTGGAGTTGAGCGTCCTTCGTTCCATGGGTGAGGAGCGATGCGGTCACATCGTCTGACGGGCGTCCTGTGGGGTCTGGGAGTCCTGGCGTTCTGGGCGCTGTCGGTCTCCTGCTCATCGAGCGGCAGGGGCGGCGATCGATCCGGGCGCGGCGTGGAAGGTGTGGCGCCACCCGGGGGGGCGGAGACCGATCGGGTGGCATCGAGCGCGGTGGTGGTGGCCGAGGGGCTCGAGATCGAGCTCGCCGTCGACGCGCCGCTCATCGTCGACCCGGTCGCCATCGCGTTCGGCGCTGACGGCGAGCTCTGGGTGGCGGAGTCCGTCGTTGACTCGGAGGCTGACGAGCCGCCGGGTCGCGTGCGGCGGCTCGTGGACCGGGACGGCGACGGCCGCTTCGAGAGCGCCGAGGTGTTCGCCCTCGGCCTCGACGCGCCGCTGGGCATCGCGGCGTGGCGCGACGGCGTCCTCGTCGGTACGCGAACGGGAAGCCGTCTCCTACGCGACGCCGATGGCGATGGAGCGGCCGACGAGCGCCGCGACGTCGATGGGAGCGACGGGGCCGGATACGTTCCGTGGCTCTGCGAGTGTCGCCAGGAAGCGTCTGCGTCGACGGCGAGCGCGGATCCGATGAGCCACGATCCGGCGGGAGCCTGCGCCGCCGCAGTGACGGCCGGTACGGGCTTGCCAGCCGCGTGGCGCGGTCGGGCCCTCGTTTCGGAGGCCGAGCCGGGACGCGTGCGCGCCGTCCCGGCGGACGGGAGCGAGGCGTTGGTCGCCTTCAACGACGTGTTGGCGTGGCGTCCGTCGCGAGGGGAGGCCGAGGCGCCGTTCACGCCGGTGTCCATCGCCGCGGGGCCGGACGGCTGCGTCTGGATCGTCGACCGCCCGAGCGCGGGCGGGGGGCGCATCTGGCGCCTCGCCGCGCGCGGCCTCGAGCCAGAGACTGCGCCGCGGCTGGGCGCAGCGTCGACCCTCGAGCTCGTCGAGCACCTCGCGCACTCCGACTCTTGGTGGCGTCGAACAGCGGAGCGGCTCATCGCTGAACGGCGTGATTCGAGCATCGTGCCGAAGCTTCGCACTCTCGTGCGGGACGGTGGGAATCCGCACGGTCGCCGAGCCGCGCTGTCGTCGCTTGCCGCGCTCGACGCGCTCGATGGGCCGACCCTCGATGCCGGCCTCGGCGATGCCGACGCGCTGGTTCGCGAGCGCGCGGTCCACTTCGTTGCAGACGTAGCCACGAGAGCGAACGACGCGAGCGCGTGCTCGATAGCTGTCGCGCAAGTCGTCGAGGCCGCGTCGGATCCGGACGTGCGCGTCCGGTGGCGGTGCGCGCGCTCGCTGTCCCGACTGCGCTCGCTGCCGCCGGCGGCCGTGGATGCGTTGCTGCGGATCGCGCGACGGGACGCGGCAGCGCCGCGTGTGCGTGTGGCCGTCGTCGCGAGCGCGAGGAGCTGCGCGCCCGAGCTCTTCGCGAAGCTGAGCGCCGACGAGGCGTTCGTCGCGCGAGCGGGCGGGTTCTTGCTCCTCACCGAGCTCGCGGAATACGTCGGTGCGAGGGACGAGCGGGACGAGCTGTCGGCCGTCCTCATGTCGATCGACGCCACGCGGTGCTCGCAACTACAGCGCCGACGTCTCCTCGTCGCGTTGGCCAACGGACAGCGCCGCGCCGGTCGCCGACTCGCCGACGGCGATGCCGATGCCGACGCCGACGGCTGGATCGCACCGGAGGGGCGTAAGGTCCTGGCGATGGCCTTCGCGCGGGCCGCCGAGGATGCGGGCAGCCCCGCGCTCGCGATCGCGGAGCGCGAGGAGGCGATCCGCCTGCTGGCGAACGCTCCGGCTGCGATGACCGCGGCGCCGCTCGAGCGACTCCTCGATCCGCACGAGCCGGAGGCGATTCGTCTCGCTGCGGTTCGCGCGCTCGCGGCGCGCCGCGATGAGGACATCGCCGGAACGCTCGTCGCGCGGTGGGGGAGCTACGAGCCGGTGGTGCGCGGCGAGGTCGTGGAAGCGCTGTTCCGGGATCCGTCTCGTCTGCCGCGTTTGCTCGAGGGGCTCGAGAACGGCGAGATCCCCGCACGGGACATCGACGCGTTGCGGCGAACGGCGCTGCTCGAGCACCACGACGCTCGGATTCGCTCGCGATCGCGCATCGTGTTCGCTGCGGCGGGCGAGCTGTCGCGACAGGACGTGCTGCGCAGCTACGCCGACGCGCTCGCGACGCCGGGCGACGTCGACCGCGGTCGCGAGGTCTTCGCGCGTTCGTGTACGCCATGTCATCGCGCAGAGAATCTCGGCACGCGCGTCGGTCCCGACCTCGCCGGCGTTCGCGGCTGGCCGCTCGAAGCGGTGATGATCGACATCCTCACGCCGAATCGAAAGGTCGAGACGCGCTACGTGAATCACGTCGCGATCACGATCGACGGGCGAGTTTTCAGCGGCATCGTCGAGCGGGACGCGAAGGGCGTCACGCTGCGTCGCGGCGGGGGCGTCCGGGACGAGTTGCGTCACGATGAGATCGCGCAGCTGACGTCGACCGGGTTGTCGCTGATGCCGGAAGGGCTCGACGAAGCGATCTCTGAGTCGGACATGGCCGATCTGATCGGCTTCATCGGGACGCTGTATCCACTGGACCCGACGCCGCGGAAGCGTCGCGCCGACTGACTCGGGCGGGCCGTCAGCCCTTTCTCAACGGACTGCTATCCGTCGGTCGCCTCGCGCGCCAGAGCCTCGCGGGCGCGCTGGGGGATTGTGCCGAACAGCTCCTTCGTGCGGGCGTGCGCGGCGCTCAGCGCCCCGGCGTCGCGCGGTGCGGTCGGGTCGGCGACGAGCGCGGACGCGTGGTGGAGCACCTCGCTTTCCGCCTCGACGAGGAGTCCGCAGCCGATCGCGACTTCCGGCGCGATGGCGCCCGGGACGATGGCGACGCCGTTGCAGTCGGCATGGATCAGGTCGCCCGGCTGGATGCGACAGCCGCCGACATCGACCGGCACGTGCACGTCTACGATGCGGCACCACGCGTGCGATGCGATGACCGACGACGACCAGCACGGGAAGCCGAGCCGGCGTACCTGGTCGAGGTCGCGCGCCCCGCCGGACGTGATGAGCCCGGCGCAGCCCCACGCCTTGTAGATCGTGCACATCACCTCGCCGAAGGTCGCGCCGACCGGTTCGCGGTCGACGTCTTGGAACACGACGATGCGCGGAGCGGGGAGCTCGGCGTCCATGCGCGCAGCCTGCTCCGCGAGGCTCGTCGACGTTTCGAGGTCATCGGGGGCGCCGGCGCTCCGGAAGGTCGCGGTCGACGCGTAGCCGACGATCGGCGGCAGCTCGGGGAAGCGGGCCTCGATCGCGCCGCACAGGAATCCCTCGTGACGCGGTCGCACGCCGAAGAGCTCGATCGTGTTGAGGACGGTCGGCGTGTCGTAATCGCGCAGACGCGCGAGCCAGATCGGGTCGATCGGTTCGATCATCGCGGTCACCCAGGATCGAGATCACGATTCGAGGAGTCGGCGCAGGAGCGCGTGGCATGCGCGTACGCCGGCGAATTCGTCGAGGCGGTCGCCTTCGTACTCGATGCCGACCGCGCCGTCATACCCCGCGTCGCGGACGATGTCGAGCATGCGGGGGAAGTCGATCGACGTCTCGCCGCCGTCGCTGTCGGCCCCGAAGTCGAAGTCGTAGCACTTCGCGCTGACTGCGCGGGCGTACGGCATCATGCGCGCCACGACGTCGTAACGGTCGACGCCCGGCGGCATATTGCCGAAGTCGGGCAGCGTGCCGAAGTTCGTCGCGCCGACGCGCTGCTGCAGCGTGACGACAGCGGGGACATTCGATGACAGACCGCCGTGGTTCTCGATCAGCACGTCGATGCCGGCGCCCGCCGCGTACGAGCACAGTTCGCGGCAGCTCGCCGCGCAGCGATCGAGCGCGGCTTCGAGCGCGGTGTCACCGAGGGGTGCATCGAACGCGACGACGTCTTCGGCGCCGGTGTTGACGCGCAGTGCGCGACAGCCGAGCGTGTGCGCGCGATCGATCCAGCGGCGGTGGCGCGCGACCGCGTCGCGCCGGGCGCTATCCTGCGTCGACGCGAGGTCGCCCTCGTCGTCGATCATCGCGAGCGAGATCGCAACGCCCTCGCCATCGGCTTGCCGACGCATCGCGGCGAGCGCATCGTCGTCGGAGCTCTCCAGCAGCGTATTGACGAACTCGACGGCGCGGATGCCGAACGACTCGGCCGACACGCGCGGCAGGTCGAGGCCTCGGACGTCACCGCGCCGAATCGTACGGTGGAGCGACCACTGGGCGAGAGAAATATGCATGCAGCAGGCGGGCCTCCGCGGCGGAGTTGCCGCAGGCGCAGTATAGCCTCGAGCGTCGCGGCTTGGCGACGTCTAGGGTTTCGATTCTGCGGTAATCTCCCTATTGTCGCAAAACCGCGACACTCGAGTGACGGTCGGGCTTGTCGTGGTCGTCGGACGCTTCTCCGCGGCACCACAGCGCCGTGCCGAGGAGAAGCGCTGAGGATGCCGCGCTCGGAGTTCGCTCTCAAGGAACTGTCGACCTCGGCCCTGCAGTTCCGTCAGGCGCACCGAGCGAGGACAGTCACCTCCGGAACGTCATCCGACGCGGCACAGGATCTCGGGGAGGCGAGCGGCGGACGCAGCGGCGGGGGGCCGGGGCCGCGCGGGTGTGATAAGCCGTTTGCGGTGGGGGAGAGTCGTCAGGATGGACGGATGAACTATGCCTCAGGCCGTGGGAGAAGGCCTCGGCGCCGAGGCGCCGAGGCCGTCGCAGGCGAATCCGGTTGCGCCCAAGGCCCGGTTGCTTCGCACCGAAACTGTCCGTATCGTCCACCTTCGCAGCGTTCGCCTCGAGCTCGGCGGGCGAGGTGTCCGCGGGATGCGATCCCGAACGGTCGAAAGCGGACACCACGACTCCCGGTCACGAGATCTCCGTCGGCGCAGCGCGGCGGCCCACGGGCCAAGTGACCTCGGTCGCGTGACTTGCGAATTCTGCCGTTCGCCGGCGCGGGATGGGCGAGCGCGTTGCTCTGTGTTTCGCATGTCACGGCCACGCCCCATCATCCCCGGACGGACCTACCTGATCACTCGCCGCTGCACGCAACGTCAGTTCCTACTGCGGCCCTCACCGCGCATCGTCGAGCTCTTCGAGTACTGCCTCGCGGTCGCCGCTGAACGCTACGGCGTCATGATCCACGCTTACTGCTGCATGTCGAACCACTGGCATGCGGTGTGTACCGACGAGCGCGGCGAGCTGCCGAATTTCATGCAGTGGCTCAACGCCACGGTGGCACGCGCGGTGAACGTGCATCTCGATCGGCGGGAGAATCTCTTTGCAGGCGCCGACACGTACAGCCGCGTCGAGCTCGCCACACGAGAGGACATGCTCGCGAAGATCGTCTACGTGATCACGAATCCGGTGACGGCCGGGCTGGTATCGTCGTGGGCGAAGTGGCCAGGAGCGAAGAGCGGTCCGCGGGCGCACGAAGGTGCGGCGAAAGTCATCGAGCGACCGAAGCTCTTCTTTCGTGAGGACGGGCCCTTGCCGGAGGCGGTGACGCTGCGCGTCTCGAAGCCACGGTGCTGGCGCGATGTCGAGGACGTCGAGTTCGGAGATCTGCTACGCGAGCGCGTCGGCGACCGCGAGGCGAAGAAGCGCGCGGAGATGAAGGAGCAGGGCAAGGACTTCGTCGGCGTCCGCGAGGTGAAGCGCACGCCGCGTACGCAGACGCCGGCCTCACCACGCGAGCCGCTCGGCAAGATCAACCCGCGTGTGGCAGCGGGCGACAAGTGGGTGCGAATCGAGAGGCTGCAGGCGAACGAGCGGTTCTTGAGGCTGTACCACGACGCGTGGTGTGAGTACGTCGCCGGCGCGCACGACGCGGTGTTCCCGTCGGGGACGTGGCTGCTGCGAGTGCGGCACGGGGTACGGTGCGCAGCGCCGCCGTAGAGGCAAGGCCGACGACACGGCCGCGGCGTCGTCGAGGCGGGCGGTGCGGTGGGAAGCGGGACGACGGGTGCCACTCGACGCGAGGGCTGGGACGACGGCAGCTTGTCGCGTGGGAGTCGGTGTCTTGCAAGGCCCTTCGAGCGGCCGTCGGGGAAGGGATGGAGCGTCGACGACGGCGATCAGGAGTGCGATTCGTAGCGTGGGCGGGTCGCGACGGCGCCGGGTGGCACATTACTCTGGGTCGGGACTTCCCGACTTCCCCGGGCCTTCCCCCGTGCATTACTCTGGATCGGGGCCTTCCCGGGGCCTTCGCGCGCGTTGGTGGAACATTACTCTGGGTCGGGGCCTTCGCGGGCCTTCACCGCGCGCGTTGGT
>CAYMRB010000062.1:0-31114 GCA_964392615.1 uncultured Planctomycetia bacterium
TGGAGCTCGTCTTCTCGACGCCGGCCCAGTACATGGTCCAGGGGAACACCCTTGTCAGGACTCGAGACGGCACGACGATCGTCGTCGCGCACCACGTCAGCACCGTCCAATTCGAGCTGACGCCGACGGGGGTCATTCTCGTGAGCTTGCGGGTCATCGTCGATCCGGCCGATCCGGACTCGGATATCGTCAGCGACTTCCGGATCGCGCCGCGGAACATGCTGCAGTTCTGAGTTCACGAGCGGCCTGGCGTTGACCAGAGCGCTCGCCTTCACGCCAATTCCTGTCACGCCCTTCTCGAGCCTCGTTCGGCTCGGGAAGGGCGACGTTCATCGCTGTCGGGGGTTGCCGTTGATTCTTGGCCACGAGGAGGGGACACTGGCCCGAGAGCCAACGTGTGGGTGAAGGTGGCGTCATGTCGCGTCCTGTCATCACATTCACGAGTGTCCTCGCGATCGGACTGCTCGTCGTCGCCGTGCACGCCGACGATTGCAACCGCAACGGCATCGACGATAGCCTCGATCTGTCGGCGTCGGTCGCCGGGTCGTTTCTGGCGGCCGGGACGGTTTCGATCGACAGCAGTGACGACGTCGTCGCCGGCGATTTCGATGGCGATGGCGACATCGATCTCGCGACGTGCATCGCGCTCGATGCCGACGCGACGCCGTTCTTCGAGAACGACGGAAGCGGCCGCCTGGCCGCGCCGTCGCACACGACGGGCAGCCGGAGAGCGGACGAGCTCGTCGCCGCCGATGTCGACGGCGACGGGCGTCTCGATTTGGCGTCACTGCCTCACCGCTTCGACCGGCTCGTCATCGCCTACGGCATGGCGGATGGGTTGCGTGGCGGAAGCGTGTATCCGCTGCAGCGCGGCACGTACGACAGCGACGCCGCGGATTTCGACGGGGATGGCGACATCGACTTCGTGATCGTGTCGCCCGACGGCTCGAGCCGCGTTGAGATCATCCTGCTGCACAATCGAGCCGATAGCGGCGAGCGCGCGTTCACGACGGAGACGATCAGCGCATCGCCCGCCGTGAATCGAGTCCTCGCGACCGACTTCGACGACGATGGCGATGTCGACCTTGTGCTCGTCGAGCGGAGAGGCGGCGCCGGTGAGCTGCGCAGGAATCTCGGCGACGGCAGGTTCGGCGCGCCGAGTCGACTCGAGCTCGGCCTCGATGTCGACCAGCTCGTTGCGGCCGATGTCGACGGAGACTCGAGCACGGAGCTCATCGTCGTCGGACGACCCGGCGCCGCCCCTCCGGTGTGGCGCGTGTTCGGTCGCAGCGTGGACGACGCGTTCGAGTTGCGCGCTTCGTACGATCTGCGGGGCCCGCCCGCGTTCCTGCGCGCCGTGGATGTCGACGGTGACGAGGACGTCGACGTCATCACTGGCACGAGCCCGTCGCCTACCGTGCAGGTCTATCGCAACGTCGGCGATGGGAGATTCGCGCTACCCCGTCACTTCGAGGTGTCGGAGCCACCGCAGCGAGTCGCGACGGCGGACCTCGACGACGACGGTCGGCTCGACCTGGTGACGATCGACGGCGCGCGCGAGCAGTCCATGACCGTTCTGCTCGCGACGGAGGCGCCGGCGAGCGTCGATTGCGACGCGAGCGGCGTTCCGGACGAGTGCGAGATCGCGGCCGCGCCGGCGCTCGACTGTGACGACGACGGCGTCCTCGACGCTTGCCGGACCGAGCCGGACGTCGACGAGGACGGCGTTCCGGATCGCTGCGAAGCGCCGGTGTTCCTGTACACGGTCGCGGGGCCGGGGCGACTGGTCGCCGCGCCCGGCGAGCGCGTCGGTGCGTGGTACGAGTGCGTGATCGTCCCGAGCTCGATCAACGGGAGCGGCATTCAAGGCTGGACGATCGGCATCGCTGCCGAGGAGCCGCTCGAGATCGTCGACGTGACGACAGCTGGAACGGCAGCGACCGATGCTCACCGCGTCGGATTCGAGGTCACCGAGCTCGCGTCGGACGACGGTCGCCGCGGCGCTGTCAGCGCGGTGGTCTGGTTCGGCTTCTCGGGAGAGAACTCGCCCATACCGGCCCGCGAGCCAGCCCTGGCCTTGCGACTCTTCGTCGAGACTACGGGCCCCGATTCGGAAGACGAGCGCGCCGCCGCGATCTTCTTCACCGACGGTCTGCGCGGTTCCGGCCAGCCTGTCGTCAACGCCATCACCTGGCGTGGGGAGGTGAAGGAGCCGAACCTCGGTCGGCTCGAGGTCGTCACGACCAGCGCTCCCGTGCCGTTCCTGCGCGGCGATGCGAACGACGATGGCCAGCTCGACATCTCCGACGGCGTGGCGATCTTCACGGCGCTGTTCCTCGGCGGTCCGCGCCTCTCCTGCCCGCGCGCGGCCGACGTCGACGACAACGGGCAGATCCAGATTACCGACGTGATCGCGCTCTACCGATTCCTGTTCCTCGGCCAGGGAGCGATCGAGCCGGGTTGTCGCGAGGATGCGACGCCCGACGCGCTGTCGTGCGTCGCGTTCGACGCGTGCTCGACCTAGCCTAACGGACTGCTAGCCTGTCGTTCGATCGATCAGAGGGCGCACTGAGGCGTGCACGGCAGCTCGTCGGGCGTCGCATCTCGACCGCAAGCCGGGAACGGCGGGGAAATGGGCGCGCCGCCATCGAAGAGCGCGTCGAGGAGTGCGATCGGGTCCGTGATCGAGAGCCGGCCGTCGTCGTCGATGTCGGCGCTCTTCGCACACGCGATCGAGGCGCCCGCGAACAGATGGAGGAGAGCCGTGATCGCGTCGCCGATATCGACATGGCTGTCGCCGTTCGAATCGCCGCGCACGAACAGCGGTGGAATTCCGGGGCCGGTCGCCGGCTCGGTCGTGGCCGGCTGCACGCTCAAGGATGGAGCCACCGTGATCACGTAGTGATTCGCCGGAAACGCCGCGCGCTCGGCGGCGGTGACCGGCGCAGCGTCGTTGAACCCGAACGCGACCGGGCTCGGATCGTCGTCGACTCTGGAGAAGACAAGCGTCAGCACGGGGGCGGTCGTCGGGCGATCGATCGTCACGGGCGCCGCCGTCGTGTCGACGATCGCGGCGTCGACCGAGCCGGCCTCGCCGGTCTCGAGGTAGACGAAGTCCCACGAGGCGGGAACGGCCGATCCGATCATCGCTGTGGACAGCGTCACGCGCGACGCGTCGTACGAAAGTCGCGCGCCGATCGCGGCGATGCTCGCTGCGTCGCTCGTGAGAACCAACGAGACCGAGATCGGCTCCGTCGGCGTCGCGACCGGCTCGATCCGGTAGCCGAGCGTCGCCTCGCCGCGGACCGCGGCCGGCGTCGCGCTCGCGAGCAGCACGACGACCGACGCGAGCCCGCATCGGATGCGTTCGGACTGAGCGGTTCTCGGCTGAATCGACGGCAACGCTACTTTCTCCGGTGGATTCGCAAGCGGTTCTCGCCGCGTCGAATCGTCACATCCTGGATCGTCACGAGCCCGTAGCGATCTGCGACGACGTCGCCCGCTGCCAGCTTGTCGCCGTCTTGAGCGACACGCCACTCGAAGCGATCTCCGGGCTTCGCTCGAAACGACTGGCAACGACGCGGCGTCACGTCGACGGTGCAGCTCGCGCGCGGGGCATCCTGCAGCAGGATGATCGTCATCTGCCACGTATCGAGGGTATCGGTCGCGTCGTCGGTTCGCCACCGCAGATGCCCGTTGAGCTGTCCCTTCGGCGTGCCGGTCGCCGCATCGCCCTTACCCGGGTCGTCGTCGAGCGAACAGTTCGCGAACGCGGGGAGCGTGCGGTCGCTTCGTACGTCGAGGTCGAAGTTCGAGCCGATCAGGGTGCGCGTGCCGTGCCCGCCCATGGCCCAGTTGAAGATATGCGGGCGCCGGGTCTCCTGCAGGGCGCGAGCGAACTCGACCGCCTGCGCCCAACCGATCGCTCCGTCGTTCTTGCCGTTCGAAGCGACGATGAAGCCCGTCTCCTTCGCGACGTTCGTTCGCAGCCACCATGCGTCGGAGTACCAGTCCCACGGCGAGGTCGAGCCGTCCTGCATCGTGATGTTCGCATCGCGCGGGCCGTAGACCGCGCGGTACGAGCCGGCGAACTGCGGGCTGCGTTCGGGGATGTGCACGCCGACCCAGCCGATAGCCCATGCGATGCGGTCTCCGTGGCGCACGGCGAACATCGGCGCGCCGGATCCTCCCATGCTGTTGCCGGCCGTGAACACGCGCGCGAGGTCGAGGCGTGGCCAGTGGGCGCGCACGGACTCCGGCGCCTCTTGCCATTGGCGGCTTGCCCAGTCGAGGAACGCGAACAAGCGGTCCATCGTGAACGGATGCACGTGGCCATCGCCCCAGGCCTTGTTCGTGCCGTAAGCTTCGTGGTAGCCCGTCCACCAGTCGTAGGGCACTTGATTCGACGCGATCAGCACCGCGCCGCGGTGTGCGTTGTACCACCAGCCGTAGCCGCCATTGCAACTGCCGCCCCAGCAGTGAAGGTGCAGCCCGACGGGGGCGGGGTCGGCGCGCACGGCCCTGTTCCGTGTCGCTCGGGACTTCGGTTCCGAGTCGAGCGGAATCGCGACGAGGTAGTCGATGGGCACGCTCGGGCGCGACGCGCGCGGCCACGATTCCCAGCGCGTGTAAATCAGTCGGGCGATGTTTCCCTGCCGGTAGTGCCAGCCCTTCTTCGGATCCGGTCGCTCGACCCACTGAAGGACCGGAGCGCCGGGGCCGACGCGCTCGCGAGTCGGCGTCGCCGTCGCGTTCTTGCCCGCTGCAAACCGATCTAGGTCTTCCTCGCCGTCGATCGCGACGGTGACCGCATAGTACGCGGAACCCGCCGCGCGCGGGTTGTGCGCCCAGACACCGGTTCCCCACGGGAGCGGCTCGCCGCCATCTCGAACGCGATAGCGCACGGGCGGCTTCTTCTTCGTCGCACCCTGATGGTAGCTGTCGTTCCAGCCGGTGAGTGGGCCGCACTCCCCGACGAGTGCGGCGGCGTCGATCGTTCGCGCCGTGATCGGGCGCGTCGAGCGCCAGACGCGGTATCGCGTTCCGGGGTGCTCCTTCGCCAGCCGCGTGCGCAGCAGCGCGACGTCGGCGCCGGTGTCGAGGGGAGTGAACCGGGCCGGGTACGGTTCGCGAAACGTGATCAGCGACTGGCCGTCGCGATGCACGACGCCGATCTCCTCCACGACGGGCGTCCGCTTCGAACGCACCCTGCCTTCGAGGTAGGACACCTCGAGGCGTCGAACTCGCGACACTGCACTCTCGACTACGAGCTCGAGCGGCTTGCGCGCGTTGACCGCAGCGCGCACGACAGCCAGACCGTCGAGACCGACACCGAGCGGCATCGCGAAGCGTAGCTTCTCGCCGGGTCGCCCGACGGGGAACACGCTCGTCGGAGCGACCGGGCGACGGCCCTGCTCGGGCGGGGCGAGAATCAGCTCGGCGCGGAAGATCGTCGCGTCGGCCGGTAGCGCCGACAGATCGACCGTCAGAGTCCGCGTCCGGGGGGCGTACCGCAGCGTACGCGGAAACGTCCCGCTCCCGTCGGGCGTGAAGGTCGCGGTTGCTGCGGCCGGCAGGAGCGAGCCACAAGACAAGAAGATGCCGAGGACGGCGATCCGGCGAGTGAACCTCGAGGCGGGGGGCATGCGTCGTGTCCTGTTTCGATGGGGCGGCCTCCGGCGACTCGGGCGCCCGGTCTGGTCGGAGAGGGATCGGAGTCCAGCGGCGACTCGACCGCGTACCAGGATAGCGGCTCGCGCGTGGCGCGGCGAGGGGAGGGGCACGAGCAGTGTCGGAGTCGGTGTCGGTGTCGGAGTCGGAGTCGGAGTAGTCGGCGTCGAACCCGAACCCGAACCCGAACCCGAACCCGAAAGACCAAGAAGGACTCACCACAGAGTCACCGAGCGCACAGAGAAGAGGAAGGCAGAGAAGAAGGAGCTTCTCCGTGCTTCTCTGTGCTCTCCGTGACTCTGTGGTGAATTCTCTTCTCTTGGCTCGCGCGACGGGCGAATCGGGATCCCGCCGTGTGTTGCAGCGTTACGGTCGGCGTCCGTGTCGGCGTCGGTGTCGGCTCCGCAACTCCGCGGGTACGCCGGGCGGGGCCGAAGGGCGGACCATTGACGCGGTCGTCTCCGTCCGTCAGATTGTCGGTGCACATCGCGGCAGGCTGCGAGGGCGGGAACCATGTTGCGTCTCGGCTGTTTCATCGTCGGTCTACTCTCGTGCGGCGCCCTGCTCTGCGTCGGGGCACGTGCGGAGGACTGCAACGGCAACGGCGTCGACGACGCCGTCGATCTGACGGAGCCCGTGGGCGGATCGTTTGCGCCCTTCGATACGTTCCGGATGGATGGCGACGATGTCATCGCTCGCGACTTCGACGGCGATGGCGACGTCGACCTCGCGACGTTCGTCGCGATCTCCGGCGAAGGCGTCCTCGCGCCGCCCTTCATCGAGAATGACGGCGACGCCGGGCTGACCCCTCCAACCGTTCCACGGGCCAGCCGGGCGAAGGGGAAGCTCTTCGCCGCGGACATCGACGCCGACGGGTACCTCGATCTGGCGACGCATTCCAGCAGGCTCGGCGGTCTCGTCGTCGCCTACGGCATCGCGGGAGGGCTGGGGCCGGGCAGCCAGCAGCTGGACGGTACGGCCTATGGCTACGACGCCGCGGACCTCGACGGCGATGGCGACGTCGACTTCGCGACCGTGAGCCCCGACGGCAGGAGCCGCGTCGAGATCCGGCTGCTGCGCAATCTGGCCGCGACCGGCACCCAGGCGTTCGTGCCGGAAGTGATCGGCGAGTCGACGTTCCTCGATCGGATTCTCGCGACTGACCTCGACGGCGACGGCGATGCCGATCTCGTGCTGGCGAGACGAAACGAGAGGATCGGCCAGTCGCGCGAGAATCTCGGCGGCGGCATCTTCGGCGCGCCGCGTCGACTCGACTTCGGAGTGAACGTTTGCTGCATCGTCGCGGCCGACGTCACCGGCGACGCAGCAGAGGAGCTTCTCGTCGCAGGACGTTCGCACTGGCGAGTGCTCGTTCACGGCGCCGACGGTTCGCTCGTGACGCACGCGGAGCTCGAGCTCAGCGGCTCGCCCGAGTTTTTCGACGCGGTCGACGTCGACGGCGACGGTGCGATCGACGTGCTCCTCCAGACGACCGAGTCGCGCGGCATGCGCGTCTACCGCAACGCAGGCGGGCGGTTTGCGCTGCCTCGCCACGTCCGCACGTCCGAGCCGCCGCAGGCGACCGCGGTCGCGGACCTCGATGGCGATGGTCGGCTCGACCTCGTGACGTTGGGCGGCAGGCCGTCGTCTCTGACCGTCTTCGCGGGAACGATGGTTGCCGCGAGCGACGATTGCGACCTCAGCGGCGTGCCGGACGAGTGCGAGATCGCCGCAGCCCCGGAGATCGACTGCGACGACGACGGCGTCCTCGACGCATGCCGCTCCGATCCGGATCTCGACGAGAACGGCCTCCCGGATCACTGCGAGGGGCCGGTCTTCCTGTACACGATCACCGGACCGGAGCGGCTCGCCGCGGCCCCGGGCGAACGCGTCGAGGCGTGGTATGAGTGCGCGATTGTACCGAGTGCGGTGCCGTACGACGAAGGAGCGTCGGGCTGGTCGCTCGGCGTCACCGCTGATGGCCCGCTCGAGATCGTCGCGGCGACCACAGAAGGGACGCGAGTGGACGACATCCTGTTGTGGGGCGGGTTCGAGGTCGTCGAGTTCGCGTCGGACGGCGACCGTCGCGGCGTCGTAAGCGCCGTGGCCGGTTTTCTGGGCGCGCCGCGGCTGCTCCCTCGAGAGCCGTCGACGGTTCTCCGCTTCCGCGTCGAGACCGTCGGGCCTGTTCCAGAAGGCGAGCGGCTCGGGGCGATCTACTTCGTCGACGGGCTGCGTGGATCCGGTCAACCGGTCCCCAACGACGTGACCTGGTCCGGCATGACCGTCACCCCGTCCCTCGACCGCCTCGAGGTCGTCACGACCAGCACGGCCGTGCCGTTTCGCCGCGGCGACGCGAACGACGATGGGCAGCTCGACATCTCCGACGGCGCCGCGATCTTCACGGCGCTGTTCCTCGGCGGAGCGCCACTGGGGTGTCCGCGCGCTGCCGACGTCGACGACAATGGGCGCGTGCAGGTGACGGACGTCATCGCGCTCTACCGCTTTCTCTTCCTCGGTGAGAGCTCGATCGACTCGCGCTGCGGCGACGACACCACGCCGGACGCGCTGTCCTGCGTCGCGTTCGACGGTTGTGCCTAGCAGCCCGTTGAAGAAGGCAATCCGGCGCAGAAGCGGCCGTTTCGCCCGAGCTCTTCGTTGCCAGAACTCGACAATGCACCACATTGCCTGCATTCTGGCGCCTCGATCTCGAACGAAACGTCTCGCTTCTGCACTCGGAGCCCTTCTTCAACGGACTGCTAGGTGACTCCACGGGCGGAATCGACGACGATGTCCCCGGGAGCGTCGTTGCGGGATTCGGCGAGGTGAATGTCCGCCGCGGCTTCGAGCGGCGCTCTTCGAGGAGGTCTACCGCATGGTCACGAATCGGCTTCAGTCGCTCGCGTCGGAACACGTCGACGTCTCGAGGCGCTTCTTCCTGCAGCTCGGTGCGGCTGGTGCGGCCGGCCTGGCGACGTCGGATCTATGGGCTGACGGAGCGGATGGTAACGCCGCTCTCGCGGAGCTGATTCGCGAGCTGGAGTACCTGACGCCGGCGGACGAGTTCCGTTCGATCGAACGCGGCAATCCGCTGCCCTACAAGCTGCCGCTGCCGAAGCGGCGCGAGGTCGGACTCGAGCGCGAGACGTGGAAGCTCGAGGTGATTCCCGATCCGGACACGCCGGCGACGGTCGTGCGCCATCCTCTCAGCATCGAGCGCGGCACGGCGTTCACGTTCGCCGACCTGCTCGAGGCCGCGAAGGAGCACACGGTGCGCTTTCTGCACGTCATGTCGTGCAACAACGTCGGCAGGCCGCTCGGGACCGGCCTCTGGGAAGGCGTGCCGCTCCGACACGTCGTCTGGAAGGCGCAGCCGGCGTCGCGCGTCCGCCGCGCGTTCTATTACGGCTACCACAACGACGACCCGAAGCAGATGTTCCGCAGCTCGCTGCCGATCGGGCGCGTGCTGGAAGATCCTCCGACGACGCATCCGGTGATTCTCGCGTTCAAGCTCAACGGCGAGCTCCTCTCGGGTGCACGGGGCGGCCCGGTGCGCTTGATCGTTCCCGACGCGTACGGGTTCAAGTCGGTCAAGTGGCTGACGCACATCGTGTTGACCGATCTGTTTCACGCGAACGATAGCTACGCGACGATGTCGCCGAACGACATCGACAGCGCGATGAAGACCTTCGCGCGCTTTGTTCACCGACCGAAGAGGGCGCGCGCCGGGCAGCCGATCCCGCTGACCGGCATGGCGCAAGTCGGCATGTCCGGATTGCAGAAGGTGCAGTACTGGGTGCGGCCGGCGGGCGACCCGTTGCCGAGCGACGACCCGTGGCTCACGCGAGCGCCGTGGAAGGATGCCGACATCCTGCCGCCACCGACGCGGTGGGGCGGCGGAGTCCCGGGCGGCAAGCTTCCCCGCGACGTGCGCGGGTTCGACGCCGAGACCGGCGCGCCGAAGCGGTGGCCGATGCGCTGGACGCTGGCGCACTGGGCGGCGCTCGTCCAACCGCTTGCGGCCGGTGAGTACGAGGTGCGCTGTCGGACCGTCGACGCGAACGGCGTGGGGCAACCGCTGCCGCGGCCGTTCAGGAAGTCCGGCCGTAACGCGATCGATGTCCTGACGATCGCGGTGGAGAAGTGAGCCGTGGCACGCAGCGCTGGCACCAGTGTCATGATCGTCGCAGCGGCACGATCCGACCCGCCCCGACGCCGGCTGGCGGAAGGTCTGCTCCACTCCGGGTGTCAGTCAGCTGACCGGATTCATCACGCCGGTCCTGAACGGCTGGAGCAGCAGACCGCTTGACTTGCCCGAACTCGCCGCTGATTCTGGCGGCTAACCCTGACCATTCCCATCGACAACTGGAGAGTCTTCACATGCTACGTTTCGGATCCGTCGGTCTCGTGGCCGTTCTCGTGTTCAGCATGGCCGTCCTCGCGTCGCCCGCGACCGCGGCGGACTGGCCGCAGTTCCGCGGCCCGTTCTTCAACGGCTCGACCGACGAGACGAACCTGCCGTCGAAGTGGTCCGTAGAGGACGGCGAGAACATCAAGTGGACCGCGAAGCTGCCCGGGCCGAGCGCGGCGACGCCGATCGTCTACGGCGATCACGTCTTCCTCGCCAGTACCGATGCCGACAAGGACTCGCTCGTCGCGCTCGCGATCGACCGCAAGACCGGCAAGCAGCTGTGGACGCGCGAGATCGCGCGAGGCACGTACCGCGATCGACGCAGCAACTTCGCGTCGTCGTCGCCGGCGACCGACGGCGAACGTGTCGTGTTCTTCTACGGCACGGGAGAGATGGTCGCGTACGACTTCGCGGGCAAGGAGCTCTGGCAGCGCGACATCACCGAGGACTACGGCGAGTTCGCGTTCCTGTGGACGTTCTCGACGAGCCCGCTGCTCTTCGACGGCCGGCTCTACATGCAGGTGCTGCAGCGCGACACGCCGGTCGATGGTCGCGGCTTCTCGGATCGGAAGAACGAATCGTACCTCCTCGCGATGGATCCGAAGACCGGCAAGACGCTGTGGCGGCACGTGCGGCCGAGCAAGGCGCGTTACGAATCGCTCGAGGCCTTCACGACGCCGACGCCGTTCACGATCGGCGGCAAGAGCCAGCTGCTCATCATCGGTGGCGACGCGCTCACCGGGCACGACCCCGCTACAGGCAAGGAGCTCTTCCGGTGGGGGACCTGGAACCCGACCCGGATCCACCACTGGCGGCACGTCCCGTCGCCTGTGGGCGGTGACGGAGTCGTTCTCGTCTGCGCGCCGAAGCGCGCTCCGGTCTACGCGATCTCGGTCGGCGGCAAGGGACGCCTCGGCGACGACGCGGTTGCCTGGGTCACCAGCGGCAACCGAGAGGTGGCCTCGGATGTCCCGACGCCGGCTTACGCGGATGGCGACTTCTTCGTCCTCAAGGAGGAGCGGCCCCCGGCGCTGACGCGCGTCGAGCCGAAGACCGGTGACGTGAAGTGGAAGATGCACGCGCCGGGTCGCGCGAAGTACGAGGCCTCGCCGACCGTGGCGGACGGCAAGGTCTACGTCGTCAACTTTTCCGGCGAGGTGGCTGTCGTCGACGCGAAGAAGGGCAAGCTGATCGGTGTCTACCCGACGAACCCGACGCGCGAGTACCCGATCCGGTCGAGCGTCGTGGCCGCGCGTGGCAACCTGTTCGTCCGCGTGAACCGCCGGCTGATCTGCATCGGCAAGTGATGACGACGGAGGCCGCCATGAGCTCGAATCGCCGCGGGATCATTTCGTTGATATCGTTGGCGGCGGCTCTCGGCGGCCTCTGTCCGTCTGCCGCGGCCGACGACGCGCCGCCCCTCGAGCACTCCGACGTCGTCTTCATGTACGCGTCGAACGAGGCGGCGTACCGCGCGTACGGCGCGACGTTCGTCGCGTGGGGCGGCGCGAACTCGAAGGAACGCGTCGCGATGCACCACGCGCTCGGGATCCGCTGCACCGGCAGCGTGTGGTGCCTGACGGCCGGGGCGAAGACGCTCTTCGAGAACGAGGCGCTGCGCGAGGCGGTCTCTGTCGACATCGAGGGCAAGCCGGTCGCCGTGCCGTGGCAGTTCGACAAGGTCTGGAAGGGCCAGACGACCGACTTCGGCAATACGAACCATCCGGCGTTTCGGGAGCACGTCAAGGCGAACGTGCGTCGCGTCATGGCCGGTGGCGCGGACGGTCTGCACGTCGACGACCATCTCGGACTTGCCCACTCGGTGCACTGGAACGGGGGCGGGTTCGACGACCGGTCCATCGTCCTGTTCCGGGCCTATCTGCGCGACCACGCGGAGAAGGCGGAGCTCGAGGCGGCGGGCGTGAGCGATCTCGATACGTTCGACTACCGCGATCTCGTACGGAAGACCGCGAAGACGCGCGATGAGGTCCGGCGCAATACCCACCGCATTCCGCTGTTCCGTCTATGGAAGCGCTTCCACTTGACGGCGGCCGCAGACTTCGTCGACGAGCTGCGCGCGGAGGCCGCGAAGGCAGCTGGCCATCCGGTGCTCCTGAGCGCGAACGCCGGCATGCACAGCGAGACGCACCACTTCGTCGTGCCGCGTCTTACGCACGTCGTCTGCGAAGTCCGGTTCGACGCACATAGCGGCACGGAGTCGCTCGACCACGCGCGCAGAGCTTTCGCGTCCGCGCGCCGGCTGCGCCGGCCCATGGCATGCACCGCGTCGGGGCATGACTGGGCGTGGGTCAAGGAGCACGGCGTCCACGAAATCGTGCGCGCTTGGATCGCGCTCACGTATGCGCACGGCCAGCGGTTCATGGTGCCCCACCCGAAGCAGCAGTGGTGCTTCAACAAGACGCTCGGCACGCATTGGTACAAGGCGCCGATCGCCGAGTTCGCCCCCGTCTATCGCTTCATTCGTGCCAACGCCGCGGCGTTCGACGGCTTCGAGGCCGACGCCGAGGTCAACGTGAGCGTCGGACTCGACACGGGCGGCGGCGAGCGGCTCGAGCGCACGGTGCGGCGGCGGGGCACGGCGACCGTCATCCACGTCGTCAACCTCGACTACGACGCCGCGAAGGATCGCATGCGCGTGAAGAAGGGCGTTCGAGTCGAGCTGCCCGCTGCGCTCGTGAAGGGAGGCGGGAAGGTTCGCCACCTGCGCTTCGATGCGGAACCGGCCGACCTCGACATCCGAGTCGACGGCGACAAGGCCAGCGTGACGCTCCCCGAGCTGCGGCTCTGGTCGGTTCTCGAGATCCGCTGAGCCCCTCAGTGCCGTCTTTCACAAATATCTGTGCATTCGAGCGGCATCTCCGCCCGCTGGCTTCGTTGCGCTCAGTCGACTATGGGCCTCTTAGGCGCGCCTACTTGGTCTGGAAGGTCCGGCGGTGCCCGGCCGACGGGATCTCGACGGTGTAGCTCTTTCCGTCCGGTGCGACCGACAGCTTGACGACCTCCGCCGTGCAGTCCTTCGCGCGGTTCGCGACGAGCTCGGGCGTCGTGTTGAGCTCCGGCTTGCGCAGATTGCGGTGCAGCTGGTAGACCGCCTCGATGGACGGCGTACCGCGCAGCGTCTCGACGACCTCCGCCATGCAGCCCTTGCGGTATCCGTTGTTCATCACCGCGACGCGCGGTTCGATGCTGCGCACGAGTACGGGGTTGTTGCTCCGATCGAGGCCGTGGTGGTCGACCTGATACACGTCGACCTTGCCGACGACGTTGACCGGGCAGACGAGGTCCTTCTCGAGATTCCAGGTCAGGTCGGCCGCGTCGAGGAAGTCGAACGCGCCGACGCGCAACAGCAGGACGATGCTTTCGGCGTTCTGCGATCTGTCCGGCGCCTTGGGTTCGTGCTCGGCGCACAGCGGATTGCGCGGCTTGTCGTCCGTTCCCTCGACGAACTTCTGCGCGGCGCCGAGGCACACGAGCTCGATCGGGGCGGTCTTGCCGACTTCGCGCTGCCGCAGCGGGATGCGATCGCCCGGCTTCAGCACGGTGCGCCGACCGCCCGTCGCCATGCGGTACGCCGCCAGCCCTCGCTTGAGACGCTCGTTGCCCTTCGGGTCCGGCAGGCCGGGATCCCATACGCGACCGATCGCAACGCGTTGGGCGAGATCGGCCGTGCCGCCGTAGTGGTCGATGTCGAAGTGCGTGACGACCAGATGGTCGATGCGGTCGAGCCTGGCGCGCTCCTTCACGGTGCGGGCGATGCGGTACGGATCGCGCGCGCCCGGCATGCCGGTGTCGATGAGGATCGACTCGCCGGCCGGCGTGACGATCAGCGTCGCCGCGCCGCCCTCGACGTCGGTCCACCAGATGTCGAGGCGGCGATCGCGCTCGTCGGCGAGAAGGGGAGTCGCGATGGCCGAGGCAGCGATGCACAACACCAGGGGCATCGTGAGGCAGCTGCGACCGTTCGCACCGGGCCGAATAGGGGCTCGCATGGTTCTTCCTCCTCGGTCTGCGTCAGTCCTTCTCAGGTGGCTGGCACATGTCCGTCTCGTCGCTCGACGGGCCGTAGGTCTGGGGGACGGGCACATCCTTGAGACGCAAGTATACGCCCAGCTGTGCGCGGTGGTGGACGTGATGGTTGATCATGAAGTTTCTGACCATCGCGCCGCGCGGCTCGTTGAGCACGACCTCGCCGCCCATCTTCAACGTCCACCTCTTCAGCATGTGCTCGTCGGGCTGCCCCTCGAGCACGTCGCGCGCCGTAGCGACGCCCTTGTCGAACTTCGCGAGCATGTCCGCCCTGTCTGTCGCGACGTACGGCGTCCATTCGGCGGGATCGAACTCCATGACGTCCTGCTGGAGCATCGAGTCGACCCAGTCGAACGACTCTGCGATGTGGGAGCCGAGCTGACGGAAGGTCATCGACTTCTCGTGCGGCTGCCAGTCGAAGAGCTCTTCGGGTATGCGCTCGAGGTGCTGGCGCGTGGACTTCACCTCTTGACCGAACTCCGCGAGGATATCTTCGACGATCGTCATCGGCATGCTCCGTCAGGGCACAGCAGGTCGGACCGCGCGACGCGACGCAGCGCCGCGCTGACGAAGCCTGATTGTGCTCTCGCGTGTGCGGCGATGCCAGGCCGAAGCGGTTATCCTCGTCCCGGTCGCGCCATCGAAAACCCGGTAGGTACGCACATGGCAACCTGGATCGCTCTCTTTCGCGGCATCAACGTCGGCGGGCACGGCCGGCTACCGATGAAGGAGCTCGTCGCGATCCTCGAGGAGCTCGGCCTGTCCGACGTGAAGACGTACATCCAGAGCGGCAACGTCGTCTTTCGCAGTCGCGCGTCGAATGCCGGGCGGCTCGCCGATCGCATCGCGAGGGCGGTCGAGTCGAGCCGCGGATTCCGGCCGCAGGTGGTGCTCCTGACCGCCGACGCCCTCCGACACGCGGCCGATGCGAGCCCGTTCCCCAAAGGCGAGGCCGCCATGAAGACGGTGCACCTCTGCTTCCTGGCCGAGCCGTCGACGGCGCCGGACTTCGCGACGATGGATCGGGTCAAATCAGCGACGGAGGAATACGCGCTGATCGACGACGTGTTCTACCTCCACGCGCCCGACGGCATCGCCCGCTCGAAGCTCGCGGCGCAAGTGGAGCGCTGCCTCGGCGTTCCGACGACATCGCGCAATTGGCGCACGGTCGAGAGGGTCCTCGCGCTGGCCGAGACGCCGTGACTCCGGCGGCTCACCGCGCGCACGCAGGGGGACAGGTCGGCAAGTGGATGCAGCGCGTCCCCAGGGCGTGGGGCTCGCCGCGTTGGAAGAGGTAGATCAGCGTGCTCGTCGCGTCGGCGACATCGACATTCAGGTCGCCGTTCGCATCGAGCAGGGCTACGTTGTCCTCGCTCGCCAGCGTGCCGTCGCCGCACGGCAGGACGGACGGCGTACCCAAGAACAGGTAGCGCAGCAGCGCGACGGCGTCCGAGATGTCGACCGCTCCATCCTGGTTGGTGTCTCCCGGCAGCTGGTTTCGCGGCGGACCGACGACGCGTCCCGCGCCTGGCGTGCCGCCATCGAGCTCGCTCGGCTGCCAGCCGCCTCGATCGCGCAGCAGCTCCGGCGACGCTTCCGGGTCCGCGACCTCCAGCGACGGCCCGAAGCCGTCGGTCAGCGGGTGCCAGGTGTCCGAGTAGACAAAGTCGGCGAGTGGCCTGCCCAGAGAGTCCTGGAGCAGCACGAGCTCGCCTCCGTTGCTCAGGTTGCCGCGGTACTCGCCGGCGATGTAGAGGCCTTCGGTGTCGTAGCGCGACGAGAACGCCTCGAAGTTCTTGACGATGAGCACGAACTCGCCCGGCGCGAGGTCCTCCTCGGGGGGCAGCTCCGGGAACTCGAACTCGACGCCTGCAGCGAACCGGATGCCCATGAGATTGAGCGGTCGGTCGCTGGTGTTCTGGAACTCGACGAACTCGAACTCATCGCGATTGCTGAAGGGGCTGTCCTCCGGCGCCTCGGGAGGGTGGTACATCAGCTCGGTGATGCGCAGGGCCGACGAGTCGACGACGTAGACCGCCTCGTTCAACGCGCTCCAGCTCGTACCGATCCGGGCCCGTGCCCGCATGCGAAGCGTACGGTCGAGCACGATCGTGCCGTCGGGGTCGTCCGGATCGTCCGACGCCTCTCGTGCGACGAGCTCGGGCAGAATCAGCAGGTCGGACGAGCCCGAGCTGCTGTTCAGTCCGTGAATGGCCAGCACGTTGCGGCCGTTGCGGAGAAACTCGATCGCGTCGGAGATGTCGAAGTTCTCGAACGCGACGGCGAGGCTGTCGGCGTGCGACCCGGTCGCGCTCGAATTCCACGCGGGCGTCGCGGGCGCGCCCGCCGCGGTCACGCGCTCTCCGTTCAGGTAGGCGACGAAGCCGTCGTCGTACTTCATGCGCAGCAACAGAGCCTCGAAAGCATCGCGATCGTCGACGTTGAATGCGAGACGCAGATAGACCGACGCGCTGGCGTCGTACATCTCGCTCTCGACGTCCAAGCCGATGAGGTCCTCGTAGCCCGAGCTCCTCTCGTAGCCGACGCCGGTCGAGCCGGACCGCCACGCCACGTCGTTGTAGCCGGGAAGCGTCCAATCGAGCCCGAGGGCGCCGTCGGTCGGCACTCGCACGCGCACCGGAGCTTCCGAGGCCAGAAGCACCACCTGCGTGCCGCCGTTGCCGAAGTCGGAGTATTCGAGAGCCGTCGGCGATAGAGCGCCGCCCGGAAGGCGCGGGTCGGATCCGTCGGCGGTGTAGTACACGGTGCCGGCGTCGGCCTCCATGGTCAGCTCTGCGTCGGTCGGGACGGCGCCCGCGGCGCGGCTGAAGACGGGCGCGGCGACAGACGGATACAGGCCGGCCGAGCGGAAGTAGCTGACCACGGTCGACGTTCGCGACGGCAGCACGCCGTTGACGTAGGCGTCCCGCGCGCTCTGCCACGACGCAGGAGTACGGTAGTCCCAGCGCGCCGCCTCGGCGAAGAAGGCGCGCTCCACCTGATCGCAGCGCTCGAGGAGCCGCGCGGTCATCTTCGGCGGCGTCATGGCGCCATCGTTGAAGAAGTGCTCGTGCATGCGGTCGCCGAGGAACGTGATGAAGTCCGGATGCCCTTCGGAGCGTAGCCCGCTGAAGAACTCTCCAGGCCCGGCGTTGCCGATGCGGCTCCCCGTGTTGCGCGTGAAGCCGTCCCCGTCATTGAGGTAGAACTTGAAGCCGCTTCCCGCCGTCGTCGGTCCGACGCAGCGGTACTCGGCCTCCGAGTTGCCGTAGTTCCACATCAGCATGAAGTCGACATAGTTCTGCAGGTCGACCCATTCCCGAACGGCCTCGTAGTCGCGGCGCAACGACTTGGCATGATCCCATGTCGACCCGTCGCCGTCGTACGGAAAGCCCGCTCCGAAGTTGCCGCCGACGTTGCGATTGCCGTTGATCGACTCGTAGTCCGACGACTGGCCGCCGAGATAACTGGCGTGCATACCGTCGTGCCAACGCTCTCGAAGGTGATACTGACCCCAGTACGTGCCGTCGATGTAGACGTGGACGAATCGCCCGTGCGGATTCAGGTTGCCCATGTCGAGCATCGTGTCGTCGGCGAACCGGTTCGACATGTAGAAGCCGCGCTGGTTCATGTCGTGCGAGCCGCCTCGCAGCTCGATCTGGTCGAAGCTGTCGACCGCGGGAATCGTGCGGTCGTGTCCGAGGAAGATCGGGAAGCGCAGCTTGCGAGCGCCGTAGGTGCCGCGGAAGAAGATGCGGAAGTTCTTCTTCGCGAAGTTCGTGACGAGACCGCCGAAGTACTTGATCCCGGCATCTTCCTGGAAGTCGGGGCCGCCCTCCGGATCGAGCCACTCGATCGACGTTCGGATCTCGGTGTTGTTGTTGATCGTTCCCGACGTGACCAGCGAAATCGACGGCAGGTCCGTCAGCGCGGCTCCCATCTGCGGGCCGTACGTCGGATGCTGCGTGATGCTCGTCCGCATCACGGGCGAGGCGATCACGTCGTCCGTGAAGACGTACGTCTGCGTGTCGATGTTCGTCGGTCTGAAGCCTTCCTTGTACGCGATCGCGCGCAGGATGGTCGTGCCGTCGATCGGGACAGGAACCCGATAGAGGGTGCCACGTGTCCGGCTGGGACTGCTTCCGTCGACGGTATAGCGAATCAGTGCGTCTTCCGTCGCCGTGGTGATCTCGACGGTGAACGGGTCGGTGTAGAAGCCTCGGTCGACGCTGAACATCGTGTCGGCCACGAAGCCGGCTATGCCGCTCGTATCGTTGACGCCGCCCGGAGTGGGCGTTTCGAAGTAGCGCTCTTGCAGGCTCGACGACTCGAGGCCGACCAGCTCGGCGTGGATCAGGAAATCGCCGTCGCCGTCGCTCAGATTGAGGCCGTGAATCGCGAGGACGTTCTCGCCGGCCTCGAGTGCGTCGAGGGATTCCGAGATGTCGATCTCCTGCGTCAGGATGGCGGCGCTGTCGTCGCGCTCCGCGGTGGCGTCCGCGTTCCACGCGGGAGGTTGGCCGAACGGCCCCGGGGCATTGGCACGCGCGACCTCGACGCCGTTCAGATAGGCGACGAAGCCGTCGTCGTACTTCATGCGCAGCCGCAGGCTCTCGAACTGACCGGGATTCGCGACGTCGAACGGCAGCCGGATGAAGGCCGACGAGTTGACATCGAGCATCTCGGCCTCGAGATCCGTGGTGACCAGCCCAGCGAAGCCATTGACTCCCTCGAACACCTCCACCTCGCCCAGCGAGAGCACCGTCGCCTCGTCGGGGTTTCCGGCCCCGCCGGAACCCGAGAGATCCGGATCGGGTGTGCGCGTCACTCGCACCACGCGGCCGCTGACCGCGGCGCCAAGGCGATCGATGAAGTCGATCGGGATGGTCGCGGGGCCGCCTGTCGTTCCGCCTGCGAGAACGTTCTCGGCGTTGAGGAGCTCCGACTCGAACGCCACGGTCCCGTCATCCTCCAGGATGCGCACCGTGACATCTCGGAGACGTGACTGACAACAGCCGCCGCCCCGGTTGTGGAGAACGATCGAGGCGATCGGGAACGTTCCTCCCAGGTCGACCTCCCACGTCGCGTTGTTGTCCGAGTTCAACGTGTGGGTGAAGTTGCCGTAGTCGCCGTCGATCGCGAGCGACGCCGCGAAACCACTGAGCTGCGACGATTGCGACGCGGTGCCGTCGCGCGCGAGGTTGACCTCTTCGCCCGGCGGCGGTGCGAGCCCGCCGTCGGTGTCGAAGCCGACGCTGTTGGCGCCCGCGATCCAAGGCGTGTCGTCGAACTCGGGCAGCGTCCAGTCGAGCCCGAGCGCATCGTTCGACGGCACGAGCACGCGGGCAGCCGCCAGCGCGTCCACCAGCGACCGGGAGGCTCCCTGCTCGGCGAGTCCGAACGAGACATCCTCGTACTGCTCCGGGTACGCGGGCGAGTACTCGTGCAAGATGGTCGCCCCGTCCGGCGCGACGAGCGCCAGGAACTCGCCGCCTCCGGAGAGACGGAAGTTCGTGTGCAGCTCCTGGCCGGCGACGGCGCGGTCCTTCCCCGAGGCGAACACGACCAGCAGCTCCCCGGGCGCGAGCTCGACGGCGGGGAAGCACCACTGCGTCAGGTTCGCGGCGTCGTCGGTCAAGAACGAGCCGGCGAGGCTGATCGCCGTCGCCCCGAGATTGCCGACCTCGATCCAGTCCGACGCGTCGCCATCGGCATCGCGCAGTCCGGACTCGTTGACGGCGAGGATCTCCGTGATGGCCAGATCCTGGGCCGGCGTCGCTGCAATGCCCGCAATCGCGAACCACACGGTCAGGAATCCGATCGCGAGTCTGCTATTCATCCTCATTCCGGGCATCTTCTCGTCATTCCGTCCCGCATCGTCTGCCCCCAATCGCGATGTCGGGAGACGTCTCCACGGTCGACCACATCACGTACCGATTGTATGCGCAGGAGGAGCTGTGATCCATCGAGACGTGGGGCCTCGTGTTTTCAGACCACCATTGACGGCGCCATTTGCAGCGGGGACGATGACCCTAACGTCCACGTGAACCGTGTCGTGACCAGTGCCGTCAGCGGGCCGCGGTGAGCAACGCATGGGATCTCGGAGTCGGCGTCGGGCGAGTGGCTGCTGGGTCCCTGGTGTCGTTGCGAGATTCCACGGCGGTCCGGGATGGATGCCGCGATGAGAGGGTAGACAGCCACGCGGATGCCCGGCGCGAGCCGGCATCCGGAGCAGGGCTGGGACCGGCGCGGTGGATTGAACCGGGTACTTGCTTCCGACCGGGAGAGGGCCATGCGCAGACCGAGGATCGACTTGCGGACGGTGGCGATCGTGACGTTCGGTTTGTGGCTCCTCGCGCCCCTGCCTCTCGAGGCGCAGGATTTCGCCTACATCCGAGGCGCGTCGCAGCCGTGGGGCTCGACGGCCAACGAGGCGGCGATGGACGCGGCGTTCGGCGGCGACCTCTGGGACGATCTGCGCTTGGCCGACGGCGCCGGACCGTTCACGGCCGGGCGGTACCGGTTCATCTTCGTCGAAGGCGGCGCCAGTACGACCACAGAGTTCAGCGCATACCTGACGGCTCATCGCGACGCGATCGAGGCCTGGGTCGAGGACGGCGGGACGCTGTTCTTGAACGCGGCGCCCAACGTCGGCGGGAGCTTCGGGATGGGTTTCGGCATCACGCTGAACTACGGGCCCGCCACCGCTGCGCGGGAGGTCGTCGCGGCAGACGTGGACCACCCGATCTTCAACTTGCCCGACCCGACCGGTGCCACGCGGTTCACCGGCACAAGCTTCGGACACGCCACCGTGTCGGGGCCCGACCTCGCGCCGATCCTCCTGCGAGAGCCCCAAGGGGACGTCGTGCTCGGGGAGATGGAGGTCGGCACCGGCCTCGTGCTCTTCGGCGGCATCACGACCTCGAACTTTCACCAGCCGCAGCCCGACGCCACGATACTGCGCGTCAACACGCTCCTGTACGCTGCGGACCAGCGCGATCGCGATGACGACGGCATGCCGGACGCGTTCGAGGAGGAGAACCGACTGGATCCGGATGATCCGGATGACGCTGCGGGTGATCCGGATCGCGACGGCCTGACGAATCTGCAGGAGTTCCTCGCGGGAACGGACCCGCGCGATGCCGACTCCGACGATGATGGCATCGCTGATCCGGACGACGACGAGGACGGCGACGGCCTCTCGAATAGCGCCGAGCTGGGGCGTGGCACGAATCCGCGCCGAGCGGACAGCGATGGCGACGGTCTGGACGATGGTGTGGAGACCGACACCGGAGAGTTCGTCGACCGCGACGATACGGGCACCGATCCGCTCGATGCGGACACGGACGGCGGCGGGGCTCCGGACGGGCTGGAGGTTGCCGAGGGCCTCGATCCGCTCGATCCGGACGACGATCTCTTGGAGGCGAACCTCCCGCTGAACCTCACGGACAGCGAGGGGTTCCTCTGGGACATTCAGCCCAACGGCTCGATCATCAACGGCACGAGGGACGCATTCGACGGCGGGCTCCTCCTGACGGTGGGCGGCGTGCCGTTCACCGGCGGACCCGCGTTCCTCAATCCTCGGCAGCAGGCCGTGACCATCGGCCCGACCACGGTCGGCAGGCTCGAAGTGACGCGGCGCATCTACATTCCCGCCGCAGGTACCGGCTTCGCGCGTTTCGTTGAACGCATACGAAACACCGGGGCGGAAGCCGTGACGGTGACGGCCGGGATCGGGGGCAACCTCGGCTCGGACGGCAATACGAACCTGATCGCGACGTCGGAGGACGACGGCGTGTTCGACACGCAGGACCACTGGCTCGTCACCGACGATGCGAACGGCGGCGGCGATCCGACCATGACGTTCGTATTCGGCAGCCCGGATGCAGTGTCGCCCGCGACGGCTGTCAGCCTGATCAACGACAACTTCAGCTTCCAGTTCGAGGTCGATGTTCCGGCTCGCGGCGTCACCACGTTGATTCACTGGGCGGCGCAGAGCCTCGACCAAGCGATGGCGATCGCGAAGGCCGAGCTGATCGCCGGCCTCGATCCCGAGGCGCTCGCCGAGCTCGATCCGCAGGATCTCGTCACGACCGTGAACGTGGCGCGAGACAGCGACGGCGACGGTCTCCCGGATCCGGTCGAAGAAGCGAACGGTCTCGACCCGGACGACCCGCGGGACGCGGCGGGCGACCTGGATCGCGATGGGCTGACGAACCTGCAGGAGTTCCTCGCCGGAACGGATCTGCGGGATGCGGACACGGACGGTGACGGCATCGCGGATGGCGACGACGACGAGGACGGCGACGGTGTGCCCACCGGCGAGGAGTTCGCGCGTGGGCTCGATCCTCTGAACTCGGATACGGACGGCGACGGTCTGTCCGACGGCGTCGAGACCGGCACCGGAGTGTTCGTCGATGCGAACGATACGGGCACGGATCCGTTGGATCCGGACACCGACGGTGGGGGATCGCTCGACGGGCGCGAGCTGGAATTGGGCTCCGACCCTCTGGATGCGGGTGACGATCTCTCGGTCGGCGTTCTGTCGTGGGTGGCGTACGGCGATCTCGCGAGTGAGGTGCCGAACGCGTACGCGGCGATCGAGCGCTACTTCCCGGACTTCAATCTGACGGAGTCGATCACGGAGGATCCGGCGACGCTCGCCGAGGAGCTGGAGGGCCAGCAGGTGCTGCTGATCCCGGAGCAGGAGCGGATCGATCCCGGGCGGGCCGAGGCGATCGGAGCGGGGTTGGGCACCGTCATTCGTGACTTCGCGACGGAGGGCGGACTGGTGATCTGCCTGTCGTCGCGCAGCGGGGACCTCGCGCGCGGGGCGGGGCTGCTGGAGGTGAGGCCGAGCGATTTCTTCAACGAAGGCGCGCTGGATCTCGTCGACCCCCAGCACTTCCTGGCGCGAGATGTGGTGCCGCCGGTCGTGGCGCAGAATGCGACGAACTCGTGGGCGATCGTCGATGCGTCGATCGAGGCGGTCGTCGCGCAGCCGGGAGGGGATCCCGTCGTGGCGGCGAAGTCGCTCGGGGACGGCGCTCTGGTCCTCATCGGGTTCGACTACTACGCGTTCGACGACAACGCAGCGCGACTGATCTCGAACGCGGTGTACTTCAGCCTGTTCCTGCTCGACAGCGATAACGACGGTATCCCGGATCGCATCGAGATAGCGAATGATCTCGATCCGGATGATCCGCGAGACGCGGCGGGCGACGCGGACGGCGACGGCTTGACGAACCTGCAGGAGTTCCGCGCCGGGACGAATCTGCGCGTCGCGGACACGGACGGTGACGGCGTGTCCGACGCGGATGATGACGAAGACGGCGACGGCCTCTCCAACCGCGCGGAGTTCGAACGCGGTACGAGCCCGCGCCGCGCGGACACGGACGACGACGGCTTGCTCGACGGCGTCGAGACAGGTACCGGGGTGTTCGTCGACGCGAACGACACGGGGACCAATCCGCTGGATCCGGACACCGACGGCGGGGGAACGCCAGACGGGCGCGAGCTGGAGCTGGGCTCCGATCCGCTCGACGGAGCCGACGACATCTCGGTCGGGATCCTGTCGTGGGTGACCTACGCCGACCGCGACGAGGAGCTGCGCAACACGTACGCCGCGATTCGTCGCTTCTTCCCGGACATCAACGTGACGGAGTCGACGACGGAGGATCCGGCGACGTTCGCGGATGATCTCGAGGACCAGCGGATACTGCTGATTCCCGAGCAAGAGGGCGTGAGCGCCGATCAGATAGAAGCGATCGGTGCGGGCGTGGGCACGGTCGTCCGCGACTTCGTGTCGGAGGGTGGTCTCGTGATCTGCCTGTCGTCGCGGGCGGGAGACTTCGTCCGCGGTACGGGGCTGTTGGAGATCACTCCGATCGGCGGCAGGGATCTGAGTCTGGTGGATCCCGAGCACTTCCTGGCGCGCGATGTCGTGGAGCCGGTGCTTCAGCAGAACGCGACGAACGCGTGGGCGATCGCCGATCCCGGCATCGACGTGGTCGTTGCCTCCGGCGGAAGAGCGGATCCGGTCGTCGCGGCGAAACTGCTCGGAGACGGCGCCGTGGTTGCGATCGGGTTCGACTACTTCGCGTTCGACGACAACGCGGCGCGCTTCATCTCGAACGCGGTGCTCTACAGTCTGTTCCTGGTCGACAGCGATGGCGACGGCATTCCGGACCAGATCGAGGAGGCGAACGGCCTCGATCCGGCCGATCCGAGGGATGCCGGGGCCGACGAGGACGGGGACGGTCTGACGAACCTGCAGGAGTTTATCGTCGGGACGAATCTGCGCGTCGCGGACACGGACGGCGACGGCGTGTCGGACGCGGACGACGACGAGGACGACGACGGCCTCTCGAATCGTGTCGAACTCGCTCTCGGCACCGATCCGCGCCGCGCGGACACCGACGGCGACGGGCTCGAAGATGGCGTGGAGACCGACACGGGCGTGTTTGTCAACGCGGACGATACCGGCACCAATCCGCTGGACCCTGACACCGACGGCGGTGGGGGGCCGGACGGCCTCGAGGTGGCCGAGGGGCTCGATCCCTTCGATCCGGAGGTCGACCTCATCGAGGCGGAGTTCCCGCTGAACTTCACGGATGGCGAGGGGTTCATCTGGGACGTGCAGCCCAACGGCGCGATCAACAACGGCACGCTCGACGCGTTCGACAACGGGCTCCTGCTGTCGGTGAACGGGGCGGGATTCGGCGGCGGCCGTGCGTTCCGTGACCCTCTCGAGCAGGTCGTGACCATCGGCCCGCAGATGCTCGGGCCCGTCGAGGTGAGGCGGAGCATCCGCGTCCCTGGCGACGGCACCGGCTTCGCCCGATACGTCGAGCGGCTGAGGAATCCGACCCCGGATGCGGTAACGGCGACGGTCATCATCGCGGGCAACCTCGGATCGGATGGGAATACGAATCTCATCGCGACATCGGAGGAGGACGGCCTGTTCGATATGGCGGATCACTGGCTCGTCACCGACGACGTGGACGGCGCCGGCGATCCGACGATGGCGTTCGTGTTCGGCACGCCGGACGCGGTGTCGCCGGTGACGGAGGCCGCTCTGAACGGCGACAACTTCCGCTTCCAGTTCGAGTTCGACATCCCTCCGCGCAGCACCGTCACGCTGATCCACTGGGCGGCGCAGAACCTCGATCAAGTGACGGCGATCGAGAAGGCCGAGCTGATCGCCGGGCTCGACGCCGAGGCGCTGGCCGATCTCGATCTCATGGATCTGGCGCGGTCGGTCAACGTGGCGCGAGACAGCGACAACGACGGCATCCCGGATCCTGTCGAGGTGGCGAATGGTCTCGATCCGAACGATCCGAGGGACGCGGCGCGTGACGAGGATCGCGATGGTCTGACGAACCTGCAGGAGTTTCGCGCCAGGACGAATCTGCGCGACGCGGACACGGACGGCGACGGCGTGCCGGATGCGGAGGACGACGAGGACGGCGATGGCGTCCCCAACCTCGAGGAGTTCGCGCGCGGGACCGATCCGCTGAACTCGGATACGGACGGCGACGGACTCTCCGACGCCGTCGAGACCGGAACCGGAGTGTTCGTCGACTTGAACGATACGGGGACGAGCCCGTTGGATCCGGACAGCGACGGCGGGGGAACGCCTGACGGGCGTGAGCTCGAGCTGGGCTTCGATCCCCTCGATGCGTCCGACGATATCTCGATCGAAGTCCTGTCATGGGTGACCTACGCCGACCGCGACGAGGAGCTGCGCAACACGTACGCCGCGATTCGTCGCTTCTTCCCGGACATCAACGTGACGGAGTCGACGACGGAGGACCCGGCGACGCTCGCGGAGGAGCTCGAGGACAGGCCGGTGCTGCTGATACCGGAGCAGGAGGGCGTGGACGCCGCTCAGATCGAAGCGATCGGCGCGGGGCTGGGCACGATCATTCGCGACTTCACGGCGGAGGGCGGCTTGGTCATCTGTCTGTCGACACGCGCCGGAGACTTCGCGCGCGGTACGGGTCTGTTGGACGTCACACCGACCGGTAGCGGCGCCCTGAGTCTCGTGCGTCCCGAGCACTTCCTCGCGCGGGATATCGTGCCGCCGGTGGTTCAGCAGAACGCGACGAACGCGTGGTCGATCGTCGACCCCGCGCTCGAGGTGATCCTCGCCTCCGGTGGCGGAGGGGACTCGGTCGTGGCGACGAAGCGGCTCGGGGACGGCGGCGTCGTCATGATCGGATTCGACTACTACGCGTTCGACGACAACGCGGCGCGCTTCATCTCGAACGCGGTGCTCTACAGCCTGTATCTGATCGATAGCGACGACGACGGTCTCCCGGATCGATTCGAGGAGGCGAACGGACTCGATCCGAACGATCCGCGGGATGCGGCGGGCGACGCGGACGGCGACGGCCTGACGAACCTGCAGGAGTTCTTCGTCGGGACGAATCTGCGCATCGCGGACACGGACGGAGACGGCGTGTCGGACGCGGACGACGACGAGGACGGCGACGGCCTGTCGAATCTCGCCGAGCTCGCGCTCGGCACGAACCCGCGTCGCGCGGACACCGATGGCGACGGACTCGACGATGGCGTGGAGACCGATACGGGCGAGTTCGTCGACGCGGGGGACACGGGCACCGATCCGCTCGACGCCGACACCGACGACGGCGGAGCGCCGGACGGCCTCGAAGTCGCCGCGGGGCTCGACCCGTTCGACCCGGAGGACGATCTCGTCGAGGCGACGTTCCCGCTGAACTTCACGGACAGCGAGGGCTTCCTGTGGGATGTGCAACCCAACGGCTCGATCGCCAACGGCACGATTGACGCGTTCGATGGCGGCCTCTTGCTGTCGGTGAACGGGGCGGCCTTCGGAGGTGGAAGCGCGTTGCAGTCTCCTCGCGAGCAGTCAGTGATGATCGGCCCGGCAGGAGTCGGAGGGATCGAGGTGACGCGGAGTATTCGCGTTCCCAGCGACGGCATAGGTTTCGCCCGATACGTCGAGCGACTGAGGAACCCGACGCCGGCGCCGGTGACGGCGACGGTCCTGATCTCGGGCAACCTCGGGTCGAACGGGGCCACGGTGCTCGTCGCGACGTCGGAGGACGACGGCCTGTTCAACACGGACGATCTCTGGCTCGTCACCGACGACGATGACGGCGGCGGCGACCCGACGATGACGTTTGTCTTCGGCACGCCGGGAGCGATCTCGCCGGCGACGGAGGCCTCCCTGGTCGGAGACAACTTCCGATTCCAGTTCGAGGTCGACATTCCTCCTCGCAGCACCGCGACGGTGATCCACTGGGCGGCGCAGAGCCTTGACCAAGCGATGGCCGTCGAGAAGGCCGAATTGATCGCCGAGCTCGATCCGGAGGCGATGGTCGACCTCGACCTCGTCGATCTGTCGCGAGCGGTCAACCTGGCGCTGGATCGGGACAACGACGGCCTCCCGGATCCGTTCGAAGAGGCGAATGGCCTCGATCCGGATGATCCGAGGGACGCGGCGCGCGATGAGGATCGCGACGGCCTGACGAACCTGCAGGAGTTCCGCATCGGCACCGACTTGCGCGATGCGGACACGGACGGCGACGGCATTCCGGATCCGGACGACGACGAGGACGGCGACGGTCTGTCGAATCGCGAGGAGCTCGGACTCGGCACCAGTCCGCGCAGAGCGGACAGCGATGGTGACGGTCTCAATGATGGAGTAGAGACGGACACCGGCGTCTTCGTCGACTTGAACGACACGGGGACCGATCCGCTGAATCCCGACACGGACGGCGGCGGCGTGCGGGACGGAACGGAGATCACCCTGGACACCAACCCGCTCGACCCGGACGACGATCTCGCGCTGCCTGTGTGCAATCGACGCGGCACGGCGTTCGCCGGAGAGCTCGTGCCCACGCCCGCCGTACAGACCGTCGCGGAGGCCATCGGCGCCGGCGAATCCGACGCGTGGCTCTTCGAGGTGTGCGAGGCCGGAGAGTACACGTTCACGTTCTGCCCACCCGGCGGCACGGACTACGACCCGTGGCTTTGCCTTCTGGACCGTGTGGGGAATCTGATCGTGCAGAACGATGATTCGTGCGGGCTGCAATCGCGGGTTTCCATGGTGCTCGAACCTGGGCTGTACTGGATCGCGGTGTCCGGGTTCTCGACGAGCTCCGGCAGCTACACGTTGGCCTACTCGTCCACGGTCGCCCCGTGTCCCACCGTCGGGGGAATTCTCCCCGGCGATTGCTCGAACGACGGTCGGGTCGACATCGCCGACGCGATCTGCCTCTTCGGCTTCCTGTTCCGAGGCTGGCCGTTGGAGCTGCCGTGCGGCAATGGTCGAGAGACGGATCCGGCGAATGTGGCCCTCATAGACCACGACGAGACCGGCACGCTGAACCTGTCGGATGGAGTCGCCCTGCTGCAGTATCTGTTCCTGCAGGGGCGCCCGCCGCCGCTCGGGATCGACTGCGTCGAGATCCGCGGCTGCGACGGACTGTGCGATCTGTGACGCAACCGCCCGAATGAGCGCGCAGCGCGCGGCGAGTAGAGCCGCATCCAGGAGCCCGACCGGACGATGATGCGTCTTCGAGTGACATCGCGCGGAGTTTCGGCGCCGTTCGTGGCTGTGTGCGTTCTGGCCGTCTCGTGTTGCGTGACGCACGCTCGCGCGGCGACGCTCGTCGTCGACGTGGCGGGTGGGGGCGACTTCGACGACGTCCAGTCGGCTCTCGACGCGGCCGCGGGCGGCGACACCGTCCTTGTGGGGGCGGGGGAGTACGTGCTCGAGGCGCCGCTCGACTTCAACCGTCTGCATGATCCGGACGATCCGGGCGCCGTGCCCGTCAAGGATCTCGTCCTGCGGGCCGAATCCGGAGCGGACGCGACGACGTTGCGACTGTCCGCCGACGTGGTCGGTTTGCGCGTCGCGAGCGTCATCGTCTTCACGAAGGGCGAGACCGAGGCGTCGACGGTCGAAGGATTCACGATCACCGGAGGCCGAGGCTTCGCCGGCCGCGGCGGCGGCTTGTTCATCGAGCACTCGTCACCGCGCATCGTCGACTGCACGATCGCGGGCAATACCGCGACCGGCAACGCGGGGGAGTCAGGAGGCGAAGCGGCCGGCGGCGGCGTGTGGATGTTCGATTCCGACTCCGACTTCGAGCGCTGCCGCGTCGTCGACAATACCGTGCGGGGCGGTCAGGGGAGCTTCGGAGGCGGCGGCGCGCCGATGGGCGTCGGCGGTGAAGCGCGCGGCGGCGGCGTGTTCGCCGATTGGGGTGGGTCGCAGTGGATCGAGTGCGTGATCGAGGGTAACGCCGCGATCGGTGGCTCAGCGGGCTTCGGCAATCGCGCGGTAGGTGGCGGCGCGTTCGTCGGATCGGGCTGGGCGCGCTTCGACCGCTGTCGCATCGTCGGAAATCGCGCGATCGGTGGCGGCGGCGATATCGGCGGCGACGCGAGTGGCGGTGGCGCGGCGATCATCGGTCGGTTCAGCGATCCGGGCGGCGTCCTGCGGTTTCTCGACCAGCTGCACCTCCGCAACTGCGTGATCGCGCGAAACCGTGCGCAAGGACAAGCGGGCGGCGGCCTCGGCGGTGAGGGGCGGGGCGGTGGCGTGTTCAACGACGAGGCGACGACGTACATCGCCTTCGCGACGATCGCGGGTAACCACACCGCGGACGCGCCGGGGTTCGAGCGCCCGGCGGTCGCGACGGATGGCGCGCCCGTGTATGTCGAGGGCTCCATCGTCTGGGCGAATGCCGGCGGCTCGCTGTCATCGCAGGACCAGACGATCTACGTGCGCGGCAGCTGTGTCGCGGGTTTCGAGTCGTTCGAGGTCCTGGGCAACATCGATGCCGATCCGCATTTCGCCGGGGACGACGACTTTCGGCTGCAGCCCGGATCGCCGTGCATCGACGTGGCGATATCGCGCACGTCGCCGCTGCCCGACGTCGACATCGACGGCCACGAGCGACCGTGCGGCGCCGGCTTCGACATGGGGGCGCACGAGGTTTGCCCCGGCAATGACGCGTTCGTGCGGGGCGACGCCGATGCCCGCGGCAACATCGATTTGACCGACGGCATCCGCATCCTCAACTGGCTCTTCCTCGGCATCGCGTCGCCGGGCTGCGTCGACGCGGCCGATGTCGATCGCAGTCGCACAGTCGACGTGACCGATGCGGTGTATCTGTTCAACTACCTGTTCCTCGGCGGGCCGGAGCCGCCGGGCCCGCATCCGGACTGCGGGGTCGATCGGTCGCCGGAGGCGCTCGGCTGTCGCGACTTCGCACCGTGTCCGCCGGACTAGCCCCTCGATCCGAGCCAGCCTCGACGCAAGCGCGGCATTGACACGGCGGCCGCGAGCCCCATACTCGCATCCTTCCACACGATCTCCTGTGTGCGAGGTGACGCCATGCTCTCCCTGAATCGTATCTCCTGACCCCGACGGGGTTCATCGTATCCCGCGCCAGCAGTCGCGGGTTTTCGCCGCGGTGCAGTTTCTCCGCGGCCTTTCCGATACGCTATTCAGCGACAGAGAATTCATGGCACCGAGACATCGGCTCCACGTGGAGCTGGCGGCATGGGTGGGCGAGGTCGGTCCGGACGACGGCCTCGATTCGATGACGATTCCTTTTCACAGCCAGAGGGGACGGCACGTGCAACAGGACCGCAAGGCGCTCCAGCTGTGCAGGCAGGTCGAGCAGGCCCTGAGCCTGGCGCTCTGCGACGTGGCGGAAGCGGACCCCGAGGAGCTTGTCGACGACGCGGAGCGCGAGGACTTCGACGAGTACGCGGGCTACGCGGAATACGCCGCCGCCGAGGGCCTTACGGAAGGCGACGGCTCGGACGACGTCGACCCCGAGACCGAGATCTTCGGTCGCATCACGGTCGTGTCCGTCTTGCCGGCGTCGGACGGAGGACACCTCACGGTCACCGTCGGCCCACTCGATCCCGATGACGACCTCGATCGCGACGAAGTGCTCGCCGCGCTCGAGCGAGTCGCCG
>CAYMRB010000063.1:0-30908 GCA_964392615.1 uncultured Planctomycetia bacterium
CACCGCGACGCTGGAGGCGACCGGAGTGCGCGCGGAGCACGAGCTCATCGCGGAGCTTCGGGAGCGGGGTCACCCGGGAGTCGTCCTGTTCTCGTCGGGATCGTCGGGTGCGGCGAAGGCCGTGCTGCACGACTTCACGCTACTTCTGGAGAAGTACACCGTTCGCCGTCATGCGAAGAGGACGATCACGTTCTTCCTCTTCGATCACATCGGGGGCCTCGACACGCTCCTCTACACGCTGTCGAACGGCGCGTGCGTGATCACGGTGGCCGACAGGGCGCCGGAGTCGGTCTGCGCGGCCGTCGAGCGGCACCGAGCCGAGGTACTGCCGGTGTCGCCGACGTTCATCAACCTGCTCTTGATCAGCGGTGCGCACGAGCGGCACGACCTCTCCAGCCTCGAAGTCGTCACGTACGGCACGGAGGTCATGCCCGAGAGCACGCTGGCTCGCCTGCGCGAGATCCTGCCGGACGTGCGAACGTTGCAGAAATACGGCCTCTCGGAGGTCGGCACGCTACGGTCGCGTTCGAAGAGCTCCGAGTCGTGCTGGGTGAAGATCGGCGGCGAAGGCTATGATCTTCGCGTCGTCGACGGACTGCTCGAGATCAAAGCGCGCTCCGCGATGCTCGGCTACCTGAACGCGCCGTCGCCGTTCACCGAGGACGGTTGGCTGCGAACGGGCGATTCGGTCGAGGTCGACGGAGAGTACTTCCGGATCCTCGGCAGGAGGTCCGAGATCATCAACGTCGGCGGCGAGAAGTTCCACCCGACCGAAGTCGAGAACGTCTTGCTGCAGATGGACGGCGTCACGGACGTCATCGTCGGGTCCGAGCCGAATCCCCTCTCGGGCCAGCTCGTCGTCGTACAGCTGAACCTGGACACCGACGAGACCCGGAGCGAGTTCCGCAAGCGAATGCGCGCGTTCTGCGCGGATCGCATGCCGGCCTACAAGATTCCGCAGAAAGTAGTGTTCGTGGAGGAACCGCTCCACTCGCGCCGATTCAAGAAGCTGCGCGTCGGCGTATGATGGATCCCGTGAGAGCTTTGCACGCATGACTTCGAAGCAGGGCGTTCTCGAGAAGAACGACACGACGGCGACCGAGTACGGCGATGAGCTGGAGGAAGGCCAGTTCATTCGCGACAAGCTCTTCGACGACGCGAAGTCGCCGCTGGAGCGCTACATGATGCTCGTGGTCGGGAGGAAGTCGGTCTTCGAGCTGCTGAAGTACGAGTTGCTGACGTTGCTCTTCGGCTGGATTCCCGGCGCTCTCGGCATCGTGCTGCGCCGCATGTTCTATTCAGCCCTGTTCGGCAGGGTCGGCCGCGGTGTCGTCATCGGCCGCAATGTGACCGTTCGCTGCGGGCACAACATCGAGCTCGGTAACAACGTCGTCATAGACGACGGCTGCTTCCTCGACGGCCGCGGCGCCGACGAGGGCAAGATGCGGATCGGGGACCATGTGATCCTGAACCGCAACTGCACCGTGCAGTCGAAGGTAGGTCCGATTCACATCGGGCCCCACTGCAGCGTCGGCACCGGCACGCTGATCGCCGCGCAGGGCGGCGTGTTCATCGGCGAGTGGGTCGGTTTCGCGGCCTCGTGCGAGGTCAGCGGCGGCCTGTTCCAGCCCCGTCCGGAGGGCGACGACGCGATGCCGCCGTACCGGCGCTACAGCAAGGGCCCGGTGCGCATCGACAAGCACTGCGTGGTCGGTTTCGGCGCGGCGATTCTCGACGGCGTTCACGTCGGCACCGGCTGTATGATCGGGCCGGGGAGCATCGTCCTGAAGGACCTGCCGGAGAACTCGGTGATCTCGCCGCGTCCAGGCGTCATCCTGAAGCGCCGGTAGGCGTCCGACGCCGTCGCGTCACACCGGCCGTCCGATAACGTCTCGAAGAGAGCTCCTGCACTGCGGAGCGTGGCCGCGACGATCTGCGATCGCGGTCAAGCCGTGCAGGCGTTGAAACCGATGTCCCTTGAGGGTCGGGGTCGCGGTCCATCGTCGGATCGTTCGCCCGCCGGCCCGGTCGCAGTCGCCGAGAGTCACCTATGTGTGGGATCGCTGGAATCGTCGGATCGACCGCGGGCGACGCGGCCGCCATGCAGCGGATGCTCGATTCGCTCGCGCACCGTGGCCCCGACGACGAGGGCACCTGGTGCGGACGTGAGGCGCACCTGGGCCAGCGGCGGCTGTCGATCATCGACCTCGAGGGCGGGCGACAGCCGATCCCGAACGAGGATCAGAGCCTCTGGCTCGTCTGCAACGGCGAGATCTACAACTACCGCGAGCTGCGCGCGGAGCTCCTGGAGGCCGGCCACCGGTTCTCGACGCACAGCGACTCGGAAGTCGTCGTCCACCTGTACGAAGAACACGGCCTCGATTGCGTCGACCGGCTGCGCGGCATGTTCGCGTTCGCGCTCTGGGACGAGAAACGTCGGCGGCTCTTCTGCGCACGCGATCGACTGGGCCAGAAGCCGCTCTTCTGGTCCTGCCGCGATGGAGAGTTCGCCGTCGCCTCCGAGATCAAGGCGCTGATCGCCCGCGATCCATCGCTTTCCGATCCGGATCTCGAGACTCTCGATCAGTACCTCGCTCTGCGCGTCATCGCGTCGCCGAGAAGCATGTTCCGCGGCATCCGCAAGGTGCCGCCGGGGCACCGGCTGACGTATTCGGCGGCGACCGGTGTCCAGGTCGAGCGCTATTGGAAGCCGCAGTACGAGCCGAAGTGGGAGGGCAGCGACGAGGAGCTGGTCGATGAGCTCGAGAAGCGCATCATCGACTGCCTCCGACTGCACATGGTCAGCGACGTCCCGGTCGGCGCGTTCGTCAGCGGCGGGCTCGATTCGACGCTCGTGCTGTCGATTCTCATGGAGCACGTCGCGAGCGGGCCGATCCAGACGTTCTCCGTCGGCCTGCCGTACAAGAAGTTCGACGAGGCTCCGTACGCGCGCATGGTCGCGGAGAAGTACGGCACGCAGCACATCGAGAAGGTCGTCGTGCCGTCGCTCGTCGACCTGCTGCCGAAGCTTGTCTGGCACCTGGACGAGCCGTCCGACCCGCTGTCGTGCTGCACGTATCTCATCGCGGAGATGGCCCGCGAGCACGTCAAGGTCGTGCTCGGCGGCGACGGCGGCGACGAGCTCTTCGGCGGCTATGACCGTTACTACGGCAACCTCTACGCGAGTCGCTACGCGCACGTGCCGTCGTTCATCCGCAAGGGGCTCATCGGGCCGCTGCTGTCGCTTCTGCCCGACGGGAACTGGTACAAGAGCAAGAGCCATCAGATCAAGTGGCTGCACCGCCTTTCGTTCCTGAAGGGGGCCGAGCGGTACGCGAGCAGCCTCGGGTACTTCTACTTCCCGGCGGCATTCCGGCAGGAGCTCTACGGACCGGAGATGGCGCGCGTTCTAGAGAACGCCGACCCGGAGTGCTCGATTCGCGAGCCGTTCGACGACGCCGACGCGAAGGAGCTGCTCGACCGCATGCTCTACGCCGACACGCAGGTGCGGCTTCCGGACCATCCCGTCATGATCCTCGACCGGATGACGATGGCCCACGGCCTCGAGGCTCGTGCTCCATTCATGGACCACGAGCTGGCCGAGTTCTGTGCGCGTCTTCCGGTCGCGCTCAAGGTCCGCGGTCGGTCGCTGCGGCGCATTCAGAGGATGCTCTGCGAGCGCTACCTCCCGCGCGAAGTGCTGGAGCGTCCGAAGCAGGGCTTCTCGTCGGCCATGCCCTATCTCTTGGCGGACGAGTACCGATTGCTCTTCGGTTTCTTCCTGAGGGACTCCGAGCTTGCCCGCGACGGGCTGTTCCGGCAGTCTACGCTGGACCGCATTCTGCGCGAGAACGAGTCGGGCGCCGCCGACCACGGCAACCGGCTTTGGTTGCTCCTGAACTCGGAGGTCTGGTATCGGATGTTCGTACGCGGCGACAGCTCGGAAATGCTGTCGTCCGCACTCCAGGACCTGTCGTCGAGCGGCAAGCTGCCCGTGTGACAGCGAGGCGAACGGCGGAGCCGACGCGAAATGGAGTTCGACAAGAGCAAGAGTATCCGGGGCATCCTGGCGCGGGACGGGGGCTCCGGGTTTCGCGCCTACCGGCAACTGACCGCCGGTGACGTCGGATTCTTCCGGTGGTTGTGGCTCGAGCTGCTGACGTGCTGTCTCGGCCCGCTGCCCGGCGCCGTCGGGATCGTCCTGCGCCGGCTGCTGTATCCGACGCTGTTTCGCAAGTGCGGCGGCAAGGTCGTGATCGGCCGCAACTGCGTGCTTCGCAGTCCGTACCGCATGACGCTGGGAGACGGCGTCGTCATCGACGACGGCTGTCTGCTCGACGCTCGAGGTTGTCACGACCGGGGCATGATCATCGGCGATCGCGTGATGATCAACCGCAACGCGTCCCTGCAGTCGAAGGGCGGCGACATCGTGATCGGCGATGGCGTCAGCGTCGGATCCGACGTGCACATCGCGTCGTGGTCTGGTGTCACGGTCGGCGCCGGCTCGGCCCTCGCCGGCGGCTGCGCGATCAGTGCGGGGAGCTACGTGCTCGAGGACTTCGACAAGCCGCTCGCCGAGCGCGAAGCCGTTACCGGAGGCCCCGTGGTCATCGGCTCGGATGTCTGGATCGCCTCGGGCGCGGTGATCCTCGATGGCGTGGAGATCGGCGACAAGGCGGTCGTGTCGGCGGGTTCCGTCGTGCGCAACCGCGTCAAAGAGCGCTGCGTCGTGCAGGGGAACCCGGCGCGGGTGGTATTCGAGGGGCGATCATGAAGCGATGGCTCTCGGGCCGCACCGGCACCGTCATCAAGATCTGCGTCAGCGCCGTCCTGATCGCGCTGATCCTGCGCGGTTTCGAGTGGGATCAGCTCGGCGCGCAGCTCGAGAAGGTGAACCCGTGGCTGCTGGCCGTCGCGTTCGCGCTGTACATCGCGCAGTTCGGAATCAGCGCGTGGAAGTGGCGAATCTGCCTCGAGATCCACGACCTGCGGCACTCGCTGCCGTACCTGACGAAGGTCATCTGCATCGGCTTCTTCTTCAACAACTTCCTGCCGTCGTGTATCGGTGGCGATGGGTATCGCGTCGTCAAGACGATGCCCGAAGACGGCCTCAAGTCTCGATCGCTGTCGGCGGTGTTGCTCGAACGCATCACGGGACTCGGCGCACTCGTCGTCATCGGGATCGTCGGCGGGTACTTCCTGCTCTTCGATCGACCAGCGCCTCTCGTCACGTGGTTCGTGATCGGTGCCAGCGCCGGCCTGTGCGTCCTCGGCGCGGGAGCCCTCGCATTGCGGGCGGGGTGGCTGCGGTCGGTGCGGAACCTGCTCGGACGCGTCGAGAAGCTGCGCATCGTCGGTCAGAACGTCGGCTACATCCGGCGTGAACGCGCTCGCCTCGTCGAGGTTCTCGCGATCTCGCTCTTCTTCCAGCTGATCGCCGTCGTCGTGATCTGGGTCCTGTTTCGCGTCGTCGGCGAGCCGGCGGCGTTCTCGAAGTGCGCGGTCATCGGGGCGATCTCGGCTCTCGTCGCGGTGATGCCGATCTCGATCAACGGCATCGGCGTCTGGGAGGGCTCGATCGTCGTCGCTGCAGTTCAGACCGGCATCGACGCGAACCCCGCGATCGTGGTCGCGTTCCTGACGCGGTTCTCGGTGGTCGTGTTGAGCCTCGCGTGCGGCGCGGTGTGGCTCGTCGACGGAGGGCGGCGAGTGACGGCGGAGGACATTGCGGAGTCGGAGAAAGCGTCGTGCTGCGCCGCCGACCCGGCCGTGAAGTCCGAGTCTACGGCGAGCGTTCCCGCCGCCGCCGAACACGACTGAGTGATCGCCGGTCGCTACCCGGAGGTCACGGGGAACTGACGCCGGGCGCCGCGGTGCTCGAAGAACCGCCGCGTCGCCTCGATCTCGGCTTCCGTGCGCTCGCTGTCCCAGCCGAGCTCGCGAGCCAGAAGCGCCGCGCACTCGGAGAGCGCCTCGTCCGTCGGCCCGACGGCCGTGCCGAGGTCGGTCCTGCGAAGGACGATGTCCTGTAGCGTGAGCGCCATTTCCTCGCTCACGGCGTGGATCACCTCGGCGCGCAGCACCGACGAGTCGCCGAGCGGCGACAGCAGCTCGGGCTCGCTCTCGCCATAGGCGAGCACGCGCTGGAACTCGGAGCCGTAGTTGCGCACGACGCTGCGAAGCGCACGTGCGTCGAGGTCCGGGTGGGCTTCCAGCACTTCCTGTGTGAGCGCACCGACGGCCGGAATCGCGCCGCCCCAGATCGGAGTGGTGTCCGTGCGGCACGCGACCGGCTGTCGGCCCAGCTTGCGCAGGGCGAGATCGACGACGTCGGCGGCCGACTTGCGCGCCGTCGTCGCACGGACGCCGATCTGGGTGATCAATCCGTCGAGGCCATGCTGCTTCGCATGGTCGACGAGCCAGGACCGCTTGGCGAAGTTGTGGGCCGTCTCGTCCTGATCCTCGTCACCGAACAGGATGAGGCCCGTGATCACCGTGCTGACCTCGTCCACGCTCGCGCGCAGACCGGGATACGCGTCGTTCGCCTCGCGCAGGAACTCCTCGATCTCCTCGGAGCTGACGGTGATGTCGTCCGGCGATCCCTTGAAGACCTTGTGCCAGACGCCGATCAGGCTGCTCTCACGCCACGGCAGGAAGAACAGGTGGCGGCCGCCGCGATCGACCAACGCCTTGGCGTCCTTCGTCTCGGCCGAGCACGCCAGGCCGTAGCGATGCGGATAGGGGCGATCGAGCACCAGCGCGACGTCGCGCGAGAACGAGGGCGGCTTCTGCTCCGGGGGCTCCTCGAGCCCGGACTTGAGGAGAGCGTCGGCCCACGGTCCGGTCGTGTTCAGGACGACGGAGGCGCGGATGCGGACGTTCTCGCCGGTCGCGAAGTCGGTCGCCTCGACACCGACGACGCGGTCGCCCTCGCGAACGAATCGCTCGACGCCGCAGTAGTTCGCGATGCACGCGCCGGCAGCCGCTGCCGAACGGATGAACGCCACCGCCAGACGCGGCGGGTTGTACATCTGGCCGTCGTGCATGAGGGCGCCTCCCGTCAGGCGCTCTTGCGTCAGCTCCGGATAGAGCTCGAGAACCTCGGCGCGCGAGAAGAAGCGGCCCCACGGGATGCGCCGATCCGGATCGGTGATGCCGCGGTTCTTGCCGATCGTCAGCAGGTCGTAGGCGGCGAAACCCGCGCGCAGGACCTCCTTGCCCTTCATGCCGTGGCCGTAGGTCGGGATCACGACCGGCAGCGGCTCGACGAGGTGCGGGGCGATGCGCAGCAGCGCGGATCGTTCGGCCGAGGACCGACAGACCAGGCGGAGGTCTCCCTGCTGCAGATAGCGAATGCCGCCGTGGACGATCTTGTACGAGTTCGCCGACGTCGCCTGCGAGAAGTCTCCCTTCTCGACCAGCGCGACCGACAGGCCGCGTTGCGCTGCGTCCCAGACCGCGCAGGCGCCGTAGATGCCTCCGCCGACGACGAGGAGGTCGAACTCTTTGCTCTGGAGTGAGGCGATGTCCCTGTTCATGGATTCAACCGCTGTGAGTCACCTCGCGCGTTCGAGACGTCCCGGCTAGCTCATCGAAGAGCGTCACGTACTGCTGGCAGTTCTCAGTCATGTAGCAACGCTCGAGGTCGGCACGGTTGTTCGCCGCCATCGCCGCGGCCAGCTCGCGATCGCCGTGCAGCTCGCGAATGGCCGCGGCGAGCGCGTCGGAGTCCTCGATCGGAACGAGGCGTCCGTTGCGGCCTTCCACGATGAGGTCGACCTGACCGCCGTTGTCCGTCGCGATGACCGGCTGTCCGGCGTACATCGCCTCCTGGACGACGATGCCCAGGCCTTCGTGGATCGAGGACAGCACGAAGCAATTGGCCACCTGCAGGTAGGCGAGGACCTCCGACCGCGGTCGGAAGCCGAGGAACGTCACGCGCTCTTCGACTCCGGCGTCGCGGGCACATGCGCGCAGCGTTTCGTCGAGCGGGCCGTCGCCCACGATCAACAGCCGCACGTCGTCGGGCACCGACGCCATGGCGCGGATGAGATGGTCGAAGCCCTTGCGCTCGACGAGACGTCCGGTCGCGACGAGATAGAACGCGTCCTCATCGAGATCGAGGTCGGCGCGGTTCGCGGGCTCGAGGTCGAACGGCTCGAACCCGTAGTTGATCACCCCGATCGGGACGCGGATGTCGTAGTGCGTCTTCGCGCGGGTGCGCGTGTCGCTCGAGATCGCGACGACGCGGCTCGCTCCGTTGATGATCACTCGATTCGCGAAGCGCAGGAGCGCGCTGCGGTGTGGCGAGCTGCTCTTCGTCGGATCGTAGATGTCGCCGCCGATGATGGTCAGGACGTTCGGCACGCCCAGCATTCTCGAGGCCACCCAGCCCAGCGGCCCGGTCGGAATCGAGAAGTGCGTGTTCATCACGTCGAACCGGCGATACGCCCTCAGGCGCCACAGGACGTGCAGAAACCCGAAGACGAGATAGCAGAGCATCGACAGGTTCGTGGCCGTCGCGCGGTGCTTCTTGCCGAACGTCGGGACCCGAACCACATCGACGCCCGCGACGACCTCGCGCTTCTCGAGTCCGGCGGCACGGCTGGTCAACACGGTGACGCGGTGTCCCGCGCGCACCCACGCCTCGGCGTACTTCTGCGCCCCGACTCCGCCACCTCCGCCGATCGGCGGGTACTCGTAGCAGAGAAGCAGGATGTCGAGAGAAGACGACTTCTTCATCGGATCCTTCCGCTTGATGTCCGGTGACGCTCCGGGGGCGTCAAAAGAGCTGCTCGAGGAGGGGGCGGTTCTCGCGCACCCACTCGACGAGTCTGGCGACACCGCTACGCCAGTCCGTTGCCGGCTTCCAGCCGAAGGTCTGCTCGGCCTTGCGAATGTCCGAGATGTAGCACGGCTGATCTCCGGGCCTCCAGTCCGCGCGTCCGGGCGACGTCGGCAGGGCGAGCTCGCTGCCGAGGAACTCGAGGAGCTGCAGCAGCGAGATCGTATTCGACGGGCCGCCGCCGACGTTGAAGACCTTGCCCGCGGTCTTGTCGATGTTCTTCCACGCGGCGTCGTAGGCGTCGATCAGGTCCTCGATGAAGAGGATGTCGCGGACCTGCTTGCCGTCGCCGTAGATCGTGATCGGACGTTCCAGCGCGGCCGCGATGGCGAACCATGCGACCCAGCCCTGGTCCTCGATCCCGAACTGCCGGTATCCGTAGATGCAGCTCTGGCGGAACACGACCGTCGGCATGTCGTAGATGCGCGAGTAGTCGCGGACGTACTGATCCGCCGCGCCCTTCGAGCAGCCGTAGGGCGAGTGGAAGTCGAGCACGCGGTTCTCGGGAATTCCCAGCGGGAAGTCCCGGTACGAGTACCGCGTCTCCTCCTCGACCGTCACGACGTCTTCCATGCCGCCGTAGACCTTGTTCGTCGACGAGAAGAACAGCGGCGGTCGTTTTCCCTTCGACGTGCGCACGAGCTCGAGCATGTTGAACGTGCCGAGGGCGTTGAGCTCGAAGTCGTTGCGCGGGTCCGTGACCGACGTCGTCACCGCGACCTGGGCCGCGAAATGGAACACCGCGTCGGAGCGTTCGATCGCTGCCGTCAAAGCGGGCGGCGGGCAGCGAAGATCGCCGACGACGACCTCGAGATTCCCGGCGCGTTCGTGACTGCGCAACCAGGCCAGGTTCTCCAGGGCGCCCTTGCGCGACAGATTGTCGAACACGACGACGCGGTATCCGTCGCGCAGATAACGGGCGGCGAAGTTCGTCCCCGTGAACCCCGCGCCTCCGGTGATGACGATTTCTTGCATGTGCGCTCTCTCCGTTGGGCTTCTTCTCGAGAACTGCCGGCGGATGAAGCCTTCGAATGGTACCTCAGACTCCCTGGACCGGCCAGATGCCCGCCAACCGCGCCCGCGGAGAGGGCCGATATGGCAGTCTCCCGTGGAGGTGGCCGAGTCTCGGGCTGCGTTGTATGATTCTCAGCCTTTTTCGCGGGTTACCTTGGGGGTTGTTTCGATGCGCGTGATGTTGACTGGAGGGACGGGCTTCATCGGTAGCGCGCTCTGCGAGCACTACCTCGCGGAGGGCCACGAGGTGAGGACTCTCGCGAAGCTCGCCACCGATGCGGAACGCGATAATGCCGAGCGGCTTCGAGACGCAGGTGTCGAGGTCGTGGTCGGTGACGTCACGTCTCGGGAGGCCGTGGCGAGCGCGATGGAGGGTGTCCAGCTCGTGCACCACATCGCCGCCGCCATGCGCGAGGCCAACAAGGGGCGCTCGGCGTACTGGGAGGTCAACGTCCAGGGAACGCGCCACGTCCTGGAGGAAGCGCTGCGCTGTGGCGTAGAGCGCGTCGTGCATTGCAGCTCGGTGGGGGTCTACGGCGACATCTCCGGCCGTACGGTCAATGAGGAGACGCCGTGTCACCCGACGAACCACTACGGCGACACGAAGCTCGAGGCCGAAGGCCTCGTCAAGGACTTCGTCGCGCGTGAGTCGCTCCCCGTGGTGATCGTGCGACCGGCCGAGGTGTACGGCCCGGGTGATTTCCGCCTTCTCAAGCTGTTCAAGATGATCCAGGCGGGGAAGTTCATGGTCTTCGGCAAGGCCGAGGGCAAGCACCACATGATTCACGTCGACGACCTCGTCGGCGCGATGGTGCTCGCCGGAGAGCGCCCGGAGCTCGCCGGCCAGATCTTCAATGCGGCGGGCAACGAGCCGGTCGTGCTGAAGGACCTGCTGGCCCTGATCGCCGAGCTGCTGGGCGTAGACCCACCGAAGCTGCGGCTGCCGTTGACGCCGATGCTCATCGCGGCGACGATCGTCGAGTTCACGTGTCTGCCGCTCGGAATACAACCGCCGATCTACCGCCGGCGAATGGACTTCTTCCGCCACGATTGGAGTCTCGACATCACCGCTCTGAAGGAGGGTCTCGGCTATACGCCGAAGTACGACCTCCGGACGGGGCTCGCGAAGACGATCGAGGGGTATCAGGAGAGACGACTGCTCGTGCACGCATAGCGACCGCGACGCGGGTAGCGAGACGATCGAGAGCACCGAATGACCACTTCGAATCAGGCCACCACCGACACCACCGCGGAGTTTCAGCTGACGGCGCGAGTCGAGCCCTTCGACTCCTACTGGCAGGCGCCGAAGGACGTCGAGAAGGGATACGATTCGTTCCGGCAGTACTATCGCAGCAACTTCCTGCCGCTTCTGCCGACCGACAAATCCGCCGCCGTGCTCGTGGTCAGCTGCGGGTTCGGCTACTTCGTCGATCTCCTGCGGCGCGAGGGCTACGAGAACGTCTTCGGCATCGACTCCGATCCCGAGAAGATCCGCTGGGCGAAGGAGCGCGGCCTGAACTGTGAGGTCGCCGAGGCGTTCCCGTTCCTGTCGGAGCGCAAAGAGGAATTCGACGTCGTCATCTGCGAGCAGGAGCTCAACCATCTGACGAAGGCCGAGATGGTGCGCTTCCTCCACATCTGTCGCGACTGCATGAAGCCGGGCGGCACGCTAGCCGTATATGGTCTCAACGGCGCGAACCCCATCGTCGGTGCGGAGACCCTGGCGCAGAACTTCGACCACTTCAACACGTTCACCGAATACAGCCTGCGACAGGTGTTGAAGCTGTGCGGCTACACGGACACGAAGGTGATTCCGCTCAAGCTCTACGTGTTCTACAAGAACCCGTTGAACTACGTCGGCATGTTTGCGACCGGCGTGCTCCACTTCACCTTCAAGGTGCTGTTCAAGCTCTACGGCAAGTCGAATCGCATCTTCACCAAGAAGATCGCGGCCGTGTGCATCAAGCCGAAGTCGTGACGGTGCGGCGGTCGGCTCGCTTGCGTCAGCAGCCCGAGTAAGCGGCGCAGCCGAGGTCGGCCGGGCTGTCGCTCTCGTCCGGATCGACGCCGCACTCGTCTCCGGGCGGCCCGGGAGGCGCCACGGAGGCGCGTCCGCCGAAGAGGTAGAGCAGCACGGAGATCGCGTCGCTGACGCCGACGAACGAGTCGTTGTTCGCGTCGGCCGTCTCCATGCAGGTCGGACCGTGGCTCCCCAGGAACAGGAAGCCGAGGATCGCGACGGCGTCGGTGATCTCCAGCGCGCCATTGCCGTCCGTATCGCCGCGGTGGAAGAACGGCGGCGGCTCATGCATCGCAGTGGCGACGCCGGTCAGGAAGGGGCCGATGACCTCGTAGTCCGGAGTCCAGCCGCTCTGCAGGGGGTCGCCGGCGCGGCTGATGACGAGATCGAGCGACGGAATCACGACGATGAGGCTGTCGCCGAGGCCCCAGGCCCAGTAGGCATCCGTCGGCACGTCCGGCAGGGTCGCGTCGGTGTTGTTCCACCAGAGCAGACCGTAGCGCGACGCGGAGCCGGTCGGGAACGCGTCGTCGTCGATCGGGAGCTCCGCGACCGTCGGGTCGGGGAGGCCGACCGCGTCGACGAAGGACTCGGGGAGGATCTGCTGGTCGCGCCAGCGGCCCCGGCGGAGATACAGGTATCCGACCCGCGCCATCGCGTTGGCGTTGGCGCCGATCCCCGATCCCAGCTCGCGTCGCCACACGCCGTCCATCTCCTCTGGGCGGTACGCGTTGCGGCGCCAGACGAGGTCGATCCTCTCGACGCCGATCGGCGCGAGCACGCGCTCGTGCAGCACCTCGAAGAGGTCGCGCTGGAAGACCGAGGTCAGGCAGTCGGCTAGCCAGTTCGTGCCGCCGTCGCTGTAGTACCACCGGGTGCCGGGCTCGAACCGCAGGGCCGAGAAGCCGCCGAGGCGGTCGAAGCCGGAACTGTGCGTCGCCAGCTGACGCAGCGTGATGCGATCGAGCCAGCCGGTGGCCGCGTTTTCGTCCGGCGGCACTCCGAGGGAAGGAAAGTAGCGAGATGCCGGCGCGTCGAGCTCGACCAGGCCATCGGCCAGAGCGAGCCCGAGGGCCGCGCCACCGATCGACTTCGTCGTCGACTTCAGGTGGAGGCGCTGCTCGATGTCCCCCCAAGAGCGCACGAGCCGGCCGAAGCGGACGATGCAGCCCGCGCCCTCGCCGGTCGTCAGGATCGCGGTGTCGAGGACGTCCGTGTCGACGCCCGCCCGGAGGTCCGACACGGTTTCCCACGTTTCGTCCGGGTAGACGGGCTCGATTTGCGCGCGGGGCCGCGAGCCTGCGACTCCGACCGCGACAAGCGTCGCCAAGCAGAAGGCTGCGGAAGATGAGCGTCGGGCGTTCATCGAAGGGAAACGGGATCGTTGGGGGGGCCGGAAAGGGCGGGCCATTCTAGGATATCGCCCAGCCGGAAGTACAGCGCACATCCGTCGGGCGGCCGACCGCCTCGGAAGCGGCCGGCAGAATGTCAGAAATCCTGGCAGATGGCACCTGGGCGCTCTTTCATTATCGGACTAAGGCCCGCTTTTCAAGGACTTACGACAAATCAGCCGGGTTTTCGGAATGGCACGGAAAGTGCTGATATCGTTCCCCCGAGACCCAAAACCCAACACCCTACACCTACCTCGAATTACTCCCTCCCCAGAAGGCCACGTGGAGAAGACTCACCGAGTCTTGCCCGCGTGGCCTCTCTCCATCCAGGGCCTGGGCTGACCGGGCCGGCGGCTGCAGCAGCCCTCGAAGGCGGCTCCTGCGGCAGCCCATGCCCGCGGCGTTGGAGCTGACCGCGTCGCTCTGGCTGCGCAGGGGCTGAACCGTTCCGCGGCGGCTCAACTCCTTGGCGGCTAGCAGCCATGCGGCGACGTCCGAGCGTGTGAACCCGGCCTGTCCCTCCGCGCCGGTGAGATCCCGATATTGGGTCCACCAATTCCCTTGATGTGCCCGAACGATTGAGGATAATTGCGGGTCTTTGCCCCCTTCGCGCGCCGTTCAGCACGGCGTATGTCCGCGAGGGGTATAGACTTGGAGTCGATTCGGAGGTTGGTCAATGGCCGTCAAGCTTCGGCTGCGGCGCATGGGCAAGAAAGGGCGTCCGTTCTATCGCATCTGTGCGATCGACGCTCGTAAAGCCCGTGGCGGTAAGTACATCGAGAGCATCGGTCACTACGACCCGCACGTCGCTGACGATGCGAAGAAGGTGACGATCGACAAGGAACGGGCCGCGTACTGGCTCGGTGTCGGCGCACAGCCCTCCGAGACGGTGTCGAGCTTCTTCCGGAAGCAGCGGGTCGAGTTCTCGCCGCCGACGAAGAAGAAGAAGCCTCGTCGCAAGAAGCCGGCGGCTAAGACCGGGACCGGCAAGTGACAGGGGCGGACCGCAGGACGGTGCAGCTGGAAACAGCGCGGATGGATCTCGAGAATGGCTCTCCACTTCGACATCATCACGATTTTTCCGGACTTGTGTGCCGGCGTCGTGCAGGAGAGCATCGTCGCACGCGCGCAGCGCAGCGGCATCGTCTCGATTTCCACGGTCGACCTGCGGGACTTCACGCACGACCGCCATCGTTCGGTCGATGACCGACCGTATGGCGGCGGGCCGGGCATGGTTTTCAAGCCCGAGCCCGTGTTCGAGGCCGTCGACGCGGTGCTGGCGAAGCGACGAGCTCCCGAGGAGCGAACCCGCAAGATCGTCGTAACGCCGCAAGGCCGCCGGATGTGTCAGGCGGATCTGCGCGAGCTGTCGACGGAAGCGAGCTGGATCATCCTTCTGTGCGGGCACTACGAGGGATTCGACGAGCGGATCCTCGCAGGGCTCGGCTTCGACGCGGTCTCGATTGGCGACTATGTTCTGTCGGGAGGAGAGCTCCCGGCATTGGTGATTCTCGACGGGATCGTGCGACTCCTGCCGGGGGCCCTGGGGCACCCCGAGTCGGCGCGGCGCGAGTCCTTCGAGGACGGATTACTGGACTACCCGCAGTACACGAGGCCACCTGTCTTCCGCGGCATGGCCGTACCGGAGATCTTGCTCTCCGGAAACCACGAGGCGATCGCCAAGTGGCGACGAGAGCAAGCGATCGAGAGAACGGCCACGCGCCGTGCGGACCTGCTCGGTACTGACGAAGCGACCAACGAGGCGCGGGAATCACGCTCCGCTGCGAGTGCAGCGGAGATTCCGGAGAGTTGATATGGCGAATATCATCGACGAACTCGACCAGGCGAATCTGAAAGCGAAGCCGTTGCCGGAGTTCCGCGTCGGCGACACGGTCGACGTGCACGTCCGGATCAAGGAGGGCGAGAAGGAGCGCATCCAGGTCTTCTCGGGCACCGTGATCAAGATTCAGGGCGGCCACGGACTGCGGGCCACGTTCACCGTGCGGCGGATCGTTGCGAGTGAGGGCGTCGAGCGAACGTTCCCGTTCCACTCGCCGGTCGTCACGGACGTGAAGGTCACGCGCAAGGGCAAGGTCCGGCGCGCCCGTCTGTTCTATCTCCGCGACCGCGTCGGCAAGGCGACGCGCGTCAAGGAGCGGCGCGACGAGGGCCCCCGCAAGCGCAAGTCCCGCAAGGCCCGCCAGGAAGCGCGCGAGGCCGCCAAGGCCGCTCGCGAGGCGGCGGCGAAGGAAGCCGAAGCCGCGGCCGAAGCCGCGGCCGAGGCCAAGGAGCCGGCCGAGGTCTGAGCGCTGCCTTTCGCGAATCACTGTGCATCTCGCCGGCGCGTTCGCTGGCTGGCTTCGTTGCGCTCAGTCGACGATGCGCCTCCGGCATGGACTCCTTCGCGCGCCTCGCCAGCGAACGAATTCGCTCGACGAGTATGCACAAGCATTTGTGAAAGACGGCACTAGCTCGGCAAAGGTTCCGGTTTGCGCGCGATATCCTTCCTCCGCGAAGTTCTCGGATGGGCCGTAGCCGCCGAGCGTGGCGCGAGGACATCGCGCGGCGTCTTGGGGCGGAGAGGAGAGCGAGCCGCGGCGCGGTATCTCGCGCGTCGCGGCTTGACGATCATCGCGCGCAATGTTCGATGCGGCCGGGGAGAGATCGATCTGGTCGCGCTCGACGAGGACGTTCTCGTCTTCGTCGAGGTCAAGGCCCGCACCGATCGGAGCTGGCGCGAGGGGCTGGAGAAGATCGACTGGCGCAAGCGGCGCGCGCTGACCGCTGCGTGCCGGCGCTATCTGCGCACGACGCGCCGGCCGGTCACGGAGTACCGCGTCGATGCGGTGTCTGTCGACTACGAGGCCGGGCGCTTCGGCCTGCGCGTGCGCCGGATCGAGTGGGAACGCGAGGTGTTTCCGCTGTGAATGGGGGCACTGCTCGACGCGTTACCAGTCCGTTGAAGAAGGCTGTTACCAGCCCATTGAGAAAGTCGGAGCTCCTTTTTTCAACGGGCTGTCAGGGGAAGTTTGCCGAGATGAGCGGTAAGGTATAGCTTCGTCTCCATCGTCCTGACCGTCCTTGACCTGCATGTCCGTTCCCCGCGTCTGGCAACACGACGATCTCGGCGAATCCGAGCTCGACAAGCTCCGCGAATGCGGCGGCCGGATCTCGTATGAGTTCAGGGATCCGCGCCTGCTGAACGAGGCGCTGACGCATTCGTCGATCAAGACGATCGACAACCCGTCGAACGAGCGGTTGGAGTTCCTCGGCGACTCGATTCTCGGCCTCGTGATGACGGAGTTCCTGTTCAACTTCTTCCAGGAGCACGACGAGGGCGAGCTGACGCAGATCAAGTCGGTGGTCGTGTCCACCTCGGTGTTGGCCGCGGAGAGCGAGCGACTCGGGCTCGGTGAGTACTACAACGTCGGCAAGGGGGTGACGCGCCGCCGTCGGCTTCCGCCGTCGCTTCTGGCGAACGTCTTCGAGGCCGTCGTCGCGGCGATCTACAAGGACGGCGGGCTGGAGCACGCGCGGCGGTTCATCCTGCGCAACATCTATCACCAAGTCCTCAAAGTCGCCGGCGACGAGCACGAAAAGAACTACAAGTCGCTCCTGCAGCAGTGGGCCCAGAAAGAGCTCAACGTGACGCCGACGTATCGCGTCGTGTCCGAGAAAGGGCCGGACCACATGAAGTCGTTCGAGGTCATCGCCGTCGTCGGTGACCGGCGCTTCGCGACGGGGTCCGGACGATCGAAGAAGGAGGCCGAGCAGGAGGCCGCACGCGAGACGCTCGAGCAGCTCGGCGGGAGCGAGGGGGCGGAAACGAACGGCAACGGTCGGCCTGCGTGATGGACGCGCTCCTCGACGCCTACCGCGACTCCGCAGAGATGAGGGCCGCCGCCGAGTGCCTGGCGCGGCGCGACGCGAGCGTCGGGGGGTTTTGGGGCGGATCACTGGCTTTCTTCCTCGCCGCGTGGGAGCCGCTCCTTCGCGACGCGAAGACGAGCGAGCGAGCTGGCGACGAGGCAGCCGTCGCGGTCATCGTGACGTCGTCCGACGACGCCGCCGACGAGATCCTCGAGGAACTCGAGGTCTTCGCGCCGGGTCGCGCTACGGGGCTGCCGCCGTGGGAGGGACTTTTCAGCGATGACGAGGGGCCGGACCCGCTGATCTGCGCGGACCGCCTCGCGGCGCTCGAGAGTCTGGCGGGGGATCGGTCCCGCCTGGCGTTCGTCGTCGCTCCCATCCAGGCGCTGATCCAACCGGTCGTGTCGCCCACCGGTCTCGAGTCGACGCGTATCGTGCTGCGTCGCGGCGAGGATCGGTGCCGCGACGATCTGGCCGAGACGCTGGCGGCGAAGGGGTATCGCAACGTGCCGCTCGTCGACCGTCCCGGCGAGTTCTCGTGTCGCGGCGACGTGTTCGACGTCTTTCCGCACGCGACGAAGACGCCCGTGCGCCTCGAGTTCTTCGGGGACACGGTCGACTCGATTCGCAGGTTCACCGCGGGCTCGCAGCTGTCGGTGCCGAACTCGGAAGTCGACGCGTGGACGCTGCCGCTGCCGGGCGTCGACGAGGTCTATCGCGACGTCTTCCGCGGCGAGGATCCGCTGCTGTTCGACTATCTCGGCTCGTTCGACCACGTGATCGTCGTCGAGCCGGACGACGTGGCGCATCGGATCGAGCGCGTCTACCACACACTGGGCGAAGATGATTCGGACGTCTGGCGCGCCGCGTTCAGCGCGCGCTTCGAGACGGCGACGACCGGGTACCTCACCGCGCTGCCCCCTGCGGCCTCGTCGGAAGGCAACGCGGTCGCCGTGCGGTTCGGCTCGATCGAGGCGTTCCGTCGCCAGGGCCTCGATGAGGTCTTCGACGTCCTGTCTGCGCGCATCGACGACGGCGTCGGAACGCGGGTCTATTGCGAGAACGACGCGGAGGCCAAGCGATTTCGCGAGCTCCTCGCCGACCATCGCATCGCCGAGGGCTCGATCGAAGTCGCGACCGGTACGGTGCGCCGCGGCTTCGAGGTCAGCGCGCTCTCGACCGCGGTCCTGACGACGCGCGAGCTGTTCAATCGCCGCATCATCCGCCGCGTCCGTCGGCGTGCCGAGGGGCGGGCGATTCAGAGCTTCCTCGAGCTCGAGCGCGGCGATTTCGTCGTTCACATCGTGCACGGAATCGGTCGCTATCTCGGCATCGAGCTGCTCGACAAGGACGGTGTCGAGCAGGAGTACCTCGCGCTGCAGTACCGCCACCGCGTCAAGGTTTACGTCCCGGTCTCGAAGATCGATCTCGTTCAGAAGTACATCGGCAGCGGCGACAAGGTTCCGGCGCTTGACAAGATCGGCGGCACCGCGTGGGCGAAGAAGAAGGAAGCTGTCGAATCCGCCCTCGAGGACATGGCCGCGGAGCTGCTCGAAGTGCAGTCGATGCGCAATGCGCGGCCGGGATTCGGGTACCCGTCGGACAGCGAGTGGCAGCGCGAGTTCGAGGCCTCGTTTCCGTTCGAGGACACGCCGGACCAGGCCGAGGTCACTGAAGCGCTCAAGGAGGACATGCAGCGCTCGCGGCCGATGGACCGGCTGATCTGCGGCGACGTCGGCTACGGCAAGACCGAGCTCGCGATGCGCGCCGCGTTCAAGATCGTCGATGCGGGCAAGCAGGTAGCAGTGCTCGTTCCGACGACGCTTCTCGCCGAGCAGCATTACCGGACGTTCACGGAGCGCATGGCAGAGTTCCCGATTACCGTCGAGGTGCTCAGCCGCTTCCGCTCGAAGAAGCGCCAGCGCGAGATCGTCGCCCGGGCGGCGGAGGGTGCGGTCGACATTCTCATCGGTACGCACCGGCTGCTGTCGAATGATGTCGGGTTCAGCGACCTCGGGATGATCATTATCGATGAGGAGCAGCGCTTCGGCGTTCAGCACAAGGAACGCCTGAAGAGGATGCGCAGCCAGGTCGAGGTGTTGACGCTGTCTGCGACGCCCATTCCGCGGACGCTGCACATGGCGATGCTCGGCATCCGCGACATCTCGAGCTTGGCGACGGCGCCGGAAGGTCGCGCGGCGATTCACACGGAGATCTGTCGCTTCGAGCGCGGCAAGGTCCGCGACATCATCGTTCGCGAGCTCAACCGCGACGGTCAGGTGTACTTCGTACACAACCGCGTGCACGACATCGGCGTCATCAAGCGCGAGCTCGAGCAAGCCGTGCCCGAGGCGCGTATCGAGGTCGCTCACGGCCAGATGGCGGAGGGGCAGCTCGAGGAGAAGATGGTCCGCTTCCTCGAGCGCGACGTCGACGTGCTCCTCGCCACGACGATCATCGAGAGCGGCATCGACATTCCGACGGCGAACACGATCCTCATCAACGAGGCGGACCGCTACGGGCTGGCCGACCTGCACCAGCTGCGCGGCCGGGTCGGTCGCTACAAGCACCAAGCGTACTGCTATCTGATTCTCCCCGAGCACCGCCACGTCCAGCCTGACGCGCACAAGCGCATGAAGTCGCTCGTCGAGTTCTCCGGACTGGGCTCGGGCTTCCAGATCGCGATGCGCGACCTCGAGATTCGCGGCGCCGGCAACATTCTGGGCCGGCAGCAGAGCGGCCACATCGGGGCGGTAGGCTACGATTTGTACTGCCGATTGCTCGAGCGGTGCGTCCACAAGCTGAAGGACGAGGAGTACCGCGAGCCCGTGACGGTCGAGGTCGACCTCGCCGTCGAAGCGCACATCCCCGACGAGTTTCTCGCCGAGCACTCGACGAAGCTCGAGGTGTACCGCCGGGCGTCGACGACGAAGACGCCCGAGGCCGTCGACGATCTCCGCGTCGAGTTGGAAGATCGTTTCGGTCGGCTGCCGCTCGAGCTACTGCGCCTCCTCGATCTTCAGAAGATGCGTACGCGGTGCGCGGCGCACGGCATCGAGTACGTCGGTCGCGAGGACGACAACCTGATCCTGCGGGGCGCCGAGTCCATGCAGGGCTTCCTCGCCAACTGTCCGCTGCGCGTCGTCGTGCTCGACGGCAAGACCGTCGGCATCCCGTTGGTCGAGCGCGGCAGGTCCGACGGGGACGAGTGGACCGATCGGCGGATCTTCGAGCTCCTGTCCTCCTGGCTCGAGACCGGCCAGTTCCCTCGGCAGACGACCGGACGGCGGCGTTTCGTCGACATATCGGCCCCTTGAGCGCTCGTCATCCGCTCGCGACAGCGATTGCCCCGCCGCACTGCGGAAGAAGGGGTGACCGTGCCGAGGGGACCAGGTAGAGTGAGGCGCGAATGCACGCCGATTCGCCTTTTCAACGGGCTGCCTGGAGCCGTTCCATGTTCGAGACCGTGATTCTGGTGACTCTGCTCGGTGCCGGTTGCGCTCAGGCCGCGCCCCCCGATGGCGTCGAGCCGAGCGTCGAGAGCGGCATCGTCGCGTATGTCGGCGACGAGGTCATCACGCGATCGATGCTCGACACGAACGTCGATCGGCGCATCACGGCGCTGCAGCTCGAGGGGCGCTACGACGCGGTCATGCTCGAGCAGGGAAGGCCGTATGTCGAGAGTCAGGTGCTCGATGAGCTGATCGACCGCTCGTTGCTCCTGCAGGAGGCACGGCGCAAGATCGGCACGCAGGAATTCGCGGCGGTCGTGCCCGAGCAGGCCTTGATGGAGGAGATCGACAAGCGCCTGATGCGGATGCAGCGCGCCGGGCATCCTGTGCGGAGCCGCGCGGACTACTTCGCGCTGCAGCAGCGCGATTTCAGCCGCACGCGCGAGGAGGTCCTGCGCGAGATCCGCGAGGAGATGATCACGCAGCAACACCTCTGGCAATCGATCTTCAGCAGGATGGATCGTCATGTGGCGCCGAAGGAGTGTCGCGCGTACTACAAGCGCAACCTCCACGAGTTCACGACGCCGGTCGAGGTCACGTTTCGGCAGATCGTATTCCAACCGGACTTCAGCGTTCGCGAGCGTGTCGAGGCGATCCAATCGCGCCTCGAATCCGGCGAAGAGTTCGTCGAGGTTGCCAAGCTGCTCTCGCAGGAATTCGACGATCCCGATCTGCGCGGTCGCGAATGGCAGAAGAAGTTCACCGAGCTCGAGGAGTGGGGATTCCCGTATCCGCAAGTCGTCCGGACGATGAAGAAGGGCGAGCACACAGGGCCCCACCGCTACCGCAATAGCGTGTTCTTTCTGAAGGTGGAGGATGTCGTCGACGGGAAGCCGATGTCCTACGAGCAGGCGCAGCCGGCGATCAAGAAGAAGCTGCTGTCGCGGCGGCACACGACACAGACCTCTCGGTTCCTCGGCAAGTTGCGTGATCGCGTGGGCGTCGAAGTGCTCTTGAAGCGCCCGCAGCGGGGAGTCGGGGCCGCGAAGAAGGCGGCGACGACGGACTCTCCCGAGGTCCGCGATGTGTCCGGCGACGAACGAAAGCGCGACAAGCCCGCGAACAAGCCCGCGAACAAGCCCGCGAACAAGCCCGCGAACAAGCCGGAGGAGGACAGCGGCAGCGGTTCGGAATAGGAAGGATAGAAAGTGAGAGATACGCGGTCGGTTGGTGGGAGACGAGGCCAGAGGACCCGGGCCGCAGCAGCGCTGGTGGCCGTGGTCGCCCTGACATCGTCGGCGCGAGGCGATCTGCCCTTCCTCGACCTCTTCGCGGATTCGTACCGAACGCCTCGGTCGGGCGAGGGGTTTCGCACGGAGGTCTTCGGTCAGCGCATCGACGTACCGAAGCGCGATCGGCGCTCACTCGTCGCGTGGGACATCGGCGCTGCAGGCGGCATTCCCGGCGCGGACGAGTCGGAGGTGCTGCCCTTCGCGTCGCTCTATGTGTGGGAGCACCGCGACGACTGGCTCTTCCGGGGCGTCCTGGTCGGGCTCTACGACGAGATCTTCCTCGCGTATTCGCCCGAATCGTGGGGCGGCTTGGAGGCGGTGCTGACGTTCGACAATCTCAACGTCCCGTTCGAGCAGGGCGAGCAGATCGACGGCATCATCGACGATGCCCAGAAGACGACCTGGGGGTGGCTGCGTCCGGGCATCGGCGGCGGTTACCGCACCGCGATCTCGCCGCACGAGCAGGACAGCATGCTCGCGCTGACCTGGACGTTCGAGCCCTCGTTCGTCTACTTCTCGAAGGGCGACAGCGCGGTCGGCGCGTACGTCGCGCCCCAGGACACGTTCGATTTGCGCTCGCACTTCCAGATGCGTCTCGATGCTCTCGAGCGCAACCTGCTCGAGCTGCCGCACGCCGGATGGGCGGCCGGTCTCGACGGTGTGTACGGCTACCGCACGAACTGGGAGGATTGGGGCGTCGGCCGACGCGAGGACGCGAGTCAGACGCGCGACTACGCATTCCTCACGGGATATGCGATGGGCGTCGCCGGCCTGCCCTGGACCGACAGTGAGCGCCACCGCCTCTTAGTGTCGGTTCACGGTGGCATCGGTGCCGACCTCGACCGCTACTCGGCTCCGCGCGTCGGCGGCGGTCCCCATCCGTTCGGCGAGGAGTACGGCTCGACGTTCCGACCCGTGCTGCCGGGCGCCGCGATCGACGAGTTCACGCCGGACCACTACGCGGTGATGGTCGGCGAGTACCGGTGGGAGCCGGTATTCTTCTCGTACTTCAGCGTGCGCGGTTCCCTGGGGTGGCTCGACCGCGATCGTCGCCGTGGGGGGCGAATCCGTCGCGAGGACGACCTCTTCGCGTCCGTCGGTGCGCGAATCACGAGCGGGTTCCTCTTCGAGACCCGCATCCAGATCGACTACAACTACAGCTTCTCGGTCGTGCGTCGCGACGGATACGGCGCGCACGAGGTCGTCATCCACATCTCGGGCGAGTTTTGAGCCGCCGTTCGACGGGGACTCACTCCTCGGCGGAGACGATGTAGCTGCCGCTGCGAGGGTCCTTCTCGAGCTTCAACACGCCCTTCTTCTGCGCGTCTTCGAGCAGGCGGGAGAACGAGTTGTAGCCGTAGTACTCCTCGTTGAACTCCGGGTGCTTGCGCTTGATGGTCTGCTTGACCATCGAGCCCCAGATGACCTCCTTGTCCTGCCGCAGCAGGGCCTGGATCGCGTTGAGGACGCGATCGAACGCCTCCTGCTGCTTCTTCGGCAGCTTCGAGAGGCCGCCCTTCGTGCGGGGCTGGCGTTGGCGGACGATGTCCTCGTAGTAGATGAACACGTCGCAGTTGTCGACGAGGAGGCTGCTCGACGAGTTCTTGACACCGACGCCGATGACGAACTTGTCGTTCTCTTTCAGCTTCGACACGAGAGGCGAGAAGTCGCTGTCTCCGCTCGCGATGCAGAACATGTTGATGTGGTCCTTCGCGTAGCAAAGGTCCATCGCGTCGACGACCATGCGAATGTCGGCGCTGTTCTTGCCGCTGATCTTCTTGCGGGGGATGTCGATCAGCTCGATGCCGGCCTCGTGAAACGGCCGCTTGTACTTGCCGAAGGTGTCCCAGTCGGCGTAGGACTTCTTGCAGACGATCTTGCCGAACTCGACGACTCGTTCGAGTACCTTGCCGATCTCAAATTTCTGATACCGAGCCTCGCGGACGCCGAGCGCGATGTTGTCGAAGTCGATGAAGAGCGCGATCTTGGCATCGTCACGCGGGATCGCGTGGGTGTCGTGTTGCATTCTTACCGCCGATGGCGGTTTTCCGCCGTGGGTCAGAAGTGACGGGAACAGCTGCTGAACGGCGCGGTATCTTATCGGATCCGCCGGCTCTCTCAAAGCTCAACAGGTTCTACAGCCCGTTGAAAAAGGCAATCCGGCGCGATGGCGGCCATTTCGCCCAGGCTCTTCGTTGTCAGAACTCGACAATGCACCACATTGCCTGCGTTCTGACGCCTCGATCCTGGACGAAATGTCTCGCCCTCGCGCTCGGAGCCCTTTTTCAACGGACTGTTTAGATGCATCGGTCATTTCCGACCTCCACGGGAGGTTTTTCAGCACCTTGGCGCCGGAATCTCGGATGAAGCCGCAGAAGCACGGGCCGCGACGGGCTCGAAAGGTCGCGTTATCGGCCCTGTTTTTCGGCTTCGCGACCCTGGTCGGCCTGGTCATCGTGCGGCGGGACGTGCTTCTCGAGCCGTGGTATCTGCACGTCCTCGAGACAGGGGCCGGCGAGGAGCGCCAGCGCGCGATCCGGACGCTGGGCGCGATGCGCTCGCAGCGCGCCGTGCCGGGGCTGATCGCGTACATCGACTCGCTCGGGGTCTGGGAGCGCGACATACCTGCAGCCTTCGGCGACGAGCCGGCTGTCGCGGCGCTGGTCGCGATCGGACCGTCGGCTATGGAGCAGCTCGTACGCGAGGCGAAGGAGGCGGACGTGCGGCTCGTCGCCGTGGAGTTTCTGGCGCTGCGCGACGACGACACCGATTGGACTCGCGTCTTCCGGGCGGCGCGCGAGGATCCGTCGCCGGACGTGCGCGAGGCCGCCTTGCGGGCTTTGCCGCTCAGGGATTCGCCGGCTGATCGAAGAGCTCCGTGAGCGGGTAGGCGCGATCGTTGAGCTGCCGCATCGCGTCGAGGAGCGGCCCATACGGTCGATACCGTATGTCGACGATGCCCTTGTTCGAGTCGCGGTTCGACGGATCGGCGGCGGAGTCCGTCGGATCGTTGTCCTGGTACCGGTGCCAGTGCCAGCCGACGCAGACCTGCGACTCAAGGAGAGCGAGCGCGAAGTTCTGGTAGAAGTGTCCGCGGTCCGCCTGGGTCTCCACGGTCCAGCCGGCTCCCGAGACGTTGCCGAGGCCGGAGTCGTTGCCCTTGGCGTACCACTCGGTGATCAAGAGCGGGCGGCCCGACCAACTCGCCCAGCGCTCGAGTGACTCGCGGCTCGGCGTCCAGACGCCGTAGACGTTGATCGACACGACATCGACGTGACGGCCGGCCGCCTCGAAGACCTCGCGAACGCGCTTCTCGCCGCCGTAAAAACGCGATCCGAGGTAGAGGTGGTTGGGATCGTGCTTGCGGAGCGCGCGCGCGACGATGCCGAAGTAGCGGTCGGCGACGTGACCGAGCCACCCGTGGCGTTCCGCGTCGGTCAGATCGGTGCGCTCGCCGCAGCCTCGGCGGGCGCGGAGCCACGTCTCGGCCGCGCGCCGACCGGCGTCGTCACCGGGCAACGAGAGGAAGCGATCGAGCGAGTTGCGCGGAAACGGCAGCTCGTTGTCGGAGAAGTAGCCGAGCAGCCGAGCATCGGAGCGACGTTCGGCGGCTTGCTTCGCCTGCTCGTCGGCAAAGACCTCGAACTCGGGATCGAAGACGAATATGCAGCCGTTCGGGTATCCCTTGTGGCCGGCGAGCTGGACCACGCCGCCGCGTTTCTTGCCGTACGCAGCCATGAAGGAGATCGTCGCGGTGTGGACCGGCCGCCTGTCGTGCAGCCCGTCGAACGACCGGTCGTCGGACCAATTGCCCGTGCCGTTGAAACCGTGCTCGCGGAGTAGCTGCGCGGTGGCGTCGCGCCAGGTCAGCGTCGACTCGAACCGTTCGCGAAACGCCCGGCGCGCACCCGAGCCGCGGCCGGGTCGCACGGAGTTCATCGCGACGTGGAGAAAGCGGTTCCCGACGGGATCGATCAGCCACCAGCGGTCGCCGATCTTCTCGGTGCGAAAGAAACCCGTCGCCCCGCGACGATCCGATCGTGCCCAGCCACCGTAGGCGTCGAGCCGCGTCGCGGTGTCGTCGGGAGGGGGGAGATGCGCGACCACCCGCGTGTCGTACTCGCGAGCGCCCGCGCGATCACGGCCGCGATAGGCTCGAACGCGCAGTCGGGGCGCCGGCGGCTTCGGATCGGAGTCGTCCCGGATCGTGCGAGTCGTCCCCTCGAAACGGTCGGAGCGTTCCGCTGCGAGCGCAGGGGCCGCGAGAAGCGAAAGGAGCGCGAGCGTCGCGAAACGTGCCATCGGTTGCCTCGCTGGCGTCATGGACGGGTGATGGCCTCATCTTATCGCGGCTCGCCGGCGTCCTGTCGAGCGACGCTCCTCTTGACAGAGAGACTCCACCGCCGGTACGACGGGCGAGATTGCAAGGAAAGGGAGACCGCTCATGAACGTCGCGTCGATCGCTGCACTGTCGTTACTCTGCGCCGCGCCGTTGGTCGACGACGCTGCCGCGCCGTCCGTCACTCTGGTCGAGGACGGTCAGCCGCGGGCGATCATCGTGACGGGAAATGCGCCCTCGGCGGCGACTCGGCAGGCCGTCGACGACCTCCGCATGTGGCTGCGCGCGGTGAGCGGTGCCGACCTGCTCGTACGCACGGAGAGCGAGATCGGCGACGCGACGGACGGCGCCGCGCCGCGCGGGCTCGTACTCGTCGGTGACACGAAGCGCACCCGCGCGCTCGGCATCGACCCCGACGCGCTGGACCTCGAGGAGGTTGTCGTCCGGGCGTTTCCCGGCGCGCTCGTCATCACCGGCGACGACGCGCGCCCGGATGGCCTCCCGCTGCGGGGGAGCGTGCTGGCGGTCGACGTGTTCGCCGAGGAGGTGCTCGGCGTACGCATGCTGTGGCCGGGCGAGCTCGGCACGGTCGTTCCGCAGCAAACGACCATCGTTGCGACCGACATCGACATCCGCGCGAAGCCTGCGCTCGTCGATCGTTCCATCCTCCAGCTCGGCTTCAACCGCGTGACGCACGCGAAGATCGATGCGCTCGGCTGGGACCGCGAGGCGTACGGCAAGTACCAGGCCGAGAGCGAGCTGTGGTTTCGCTTCCACCGTCTCGGCGGGAGCTACAACGGGAACTTCGGACACGCGTACGGCAGCTACTGGGAGCGCTTCCGAGACGAGCACCCGGAGTGGTTCGCGCTGCAACCCGACGGCACTCGAGACAACAGTCAGTCCGACTCGGCGCGACACGCGAGTCACCGGCTTTGCACGTCGAACCCCGCGCTCATTCGCCAGGTCGCGGCAGACGTCATCGCCAAGCTGCGTGCGGACGCGCGTCTCGACGGGGTGTCCATATCGCCGAATGACGATGGCGACCAGACGTTCTGCCTGTGTGAGCGGTGCGAGGCGCTGGATGTTCCCGATGGCGAGCAAGTCGTGATGCGAACGCGGGGCGGGACGATCTCGCATGTCTCGCTGTCCGATCGCTACGCCCGGTTCTATTCCGCGATCGCCGCACTCGTCGAAGCGGAGCTCCCCGGCCGTCACGTCGGCGCGTATGCGTACGGCGGGTATTCGAACGCGCCGCTGCGGGAGAAGCTGCATCCGAACGTGCTGATCGGGCTCGTGCCGGACACGACGGTCTACCTCGACGACTCCGTCCGCAAAGCGACGACCGCCAATTGGGCCCGTTGGTCGAAGCTCGATGCGAAGCTCTTCGTGCGGCCGAACTCGCTCATGGCGTTGCACGCGCTGCCGGTGATCCACGTGCGAAAGCTCGCCCAGGACATCGTGTTCTGGAAGGACAACGGCATGTCCGTTGCCCGCTTCGACTGCAACTTCCACCATTGGGCGACGAACGGCCTCAACTACTACGTCCTCGCGAAGCTGCTCTGGAAGCCGTACCGCCCTGTCGACGTCATCGTCGAGGAGTACTGCGAGGCCGGCTTCGGCACGGCGGCGACAGCCGTGCGCTACTACTTCGGTGCTCTTCAGCGCATCGCCGACGCGCTCGCCGCCGAGCAACGGCCTGCGGACGGCGCCATGATCGCGCACTTCTACACCGACGCCGTCCTTCGGAAGCTGCGGCGCCAACTCGAGGTGGCGATGCGCGCGGCCGGCGACGACGAGGTCGTCAAGAAGCGCATCGCGTTTCTGCAGCGAGGGCTCGACTACGTGCCGATCTGCCGCGACTACCTCGTGGCGAAGGAGGCCGGCCCCGATTCGGGCCCGCTCGCCGAGCAGAGGGCCCGGCGCATGGCGTGGTTTCGGGAGCTCGGACCATCGCGCGTGGTGCACGCGCCGTGGCTCCTGTACTGGGATTGGTGAGGCCCGGCGGCGCACGCGCCGTCCTTTGCGTGTACACTGCAGCGGTTGGGTTGACAGCCCGTTGATGGAGCGAGAGTCGACGAGTCCCGCGCGAGATCACGAGTTTCCCATGGCGACAACGAACAGAATCCTCGAAGTGTACGCCGCGGGCGCGAGCCTGTCCGGCCGAGCCGTGTGCGCATGCGTCGTCTTGCTGAGCGTGACGGCGACGGCGATCGCGAACGAGTGGCCGCAGTTTCACGGGCCGCGGCGTGACAACAAGTCCGCCGACACGGGGCTGCTGAAGAAGTGGCCGGAGGGAGGTCCTCGGCGCCTCTGGAGATCGACCGGCATCGGCGAGGGGTACTCGACCGTCTCGATCGTGGGTGGGCGCATCTACACGACCGGCGCGATCGACCGCGAATGCGTGATCACGGCGTTGAACCTCGACGGCAAGAAGGTCTGGTCGAAGAAGAACGGCAAGGCCTGGAGTAGAAGCTATCCCGGAACGCGCTCCACGCCGACGATCGTCGACGGGAAGATGTTCCACATGAGCGGCATCGGGAACATCGCATGCCTCGAGGCAGCTGATGGCGATCGCGTCTGGTCGGTCGACATCATGGCCCGCTTCGGTGGCCGCAACATCATGTGGGGGCTGGCCGAGTCGCCGCTCGTGTTCGACGACAAGGTCGTCTGCACGCCCGGTGGAAAGAAGGTCAGCATGGTCGCGCTGAGCCGGAAGACGGGCGAAGTCGTCTGGGAGTGCGAGAGCGTCGGAGATCGGCCCGGCTACGCGTCGCCGATCCTGATCGAGCACAAGGGGCTCAGGCAGATCGTCACGGCGATGTCGGAGTCCATCGTCGGTGTGCGCGCTTCTGACGGCAAGCTGCTGTGGCGGTATCCGCACAAGGTCTACGCCGACGAGAACATCACGACGCCGGTCTTCCACGACGGCTTTCTGATCGTCTCGGGGTGCGTCCGGAAGGGAACGACCTCACTGCGGCTCGAGGTGTCGGGTGACGATTGCTCGGTGAGCAAGCGATGGCACAACGGCACGCTCGACATCAAGCAGGGAGGCCTCGTCCTCGTCGATGGTCGCCTCTACGGATACGCCGAGCATCTCGGCAGATCGACGCCGTGGGTGAGCATCGACTTCGAGACGGGAAAGGACCTCTCCCGGTCCGGGGCGATCTTGTCCTCGTACAAGTATCGCAACGGCTGCCTGACCTGGGCCGACGGGATGTTCTACCTCTTCGCAGACGACGGAAACATGGTTCTGACGAAGCCGACGGACGACGGGCTCGAGGTCACCGGCCGTCTGAAGCTCGAGGAGCCCGGGAAGAGGCCGACGTGGGCGCACCCCGTGGTCTGCAACGGTCGCCTGTACGTTCGCCACGGGGATTCCCTGTCCGTCTACGACGTGCGCGGAGCGAAGTGAGCACGACATCAGGCGAACTCGCGCTCCGAGCTTGCCAACGTCGTGCGCCGGGGTGAAACTCCACGGACTCGTGCTGTTCCCCCTACGAGTCCGGATGATCCCATGAACACCGCTACGCGGCTCGCGCTCGTCTTGTTCGCGGCTTCTGGTCCTTTCCTCCTGTCGGAGGCCGAAGGTCAGGAGATCGATCTCAGCATCCACTTCAAGATGCCGGAGATCGACTTCCGCCCGCTTCAGTCTCCGGTCAAGAACCAGGGACACCGCGGAACCTGCACCGCCTTTGCGCTCACGGCGGCGCTCGAGACCTTTCCGGGCATGCCGCATGACCTCAGCGAGCAGTTCATCTACGGGCTCGCGAAGAACGAGCAATTGCCGATCTACGCGAAGCTCACCCTCAAGCCGCCGGATCTCGACGATCCGCTCTACGAGGGGCTGCGCTCCGACGGGCTCAACTTCGCCGACTACGCGGTCGTGCTGAAGCGGTTCGGTGTGACGTACGAGGAGCTCCTGCCGTACAACAGGGATCGCGTCGAGGAGAGTCAGGCGCTGCGGCGAGTCCTGCCGAAGAACGAGGCCGCGGGCGTCGAGAAGCTGCTCTACGATCGAACGCAGATGACGGATGAGCTGCGCCTCCAGTTGATCCGTCTGGCGAAGTTTCGCATCAAGAACCTCGAGATCATCGACTTCAGCGAGGTTCGTTCACGCTCTCCCGGCGGGATGCAGACGAAGATCGATGCGTTGCGGTCCTGGCTGGCGTCCGGGAAGCTCGGCCGTCAGGCCATTCCGATCGGCTTCCACATCCACCCGCAGGTGTGGGGCTACCAGTATCAGGACCGAGCTCCGGTCATCACGGTCGAGCCGATGGCCCGCGCTCTGCGAGCCGAGAAGGCCGCGGCCGAACGGGCTCGGCGAGCCGGCAAGAAGCCGCCCCCGTCGTTGGTCGGCGGGCATGCGGTGACGATCGCCGGTTACACCGAGGACATCCGTCGATACGTTCCGTCGGTTCCGGAGAAGGACGCGAAGAAGGCCTACTGGATCATCAAGAACTCCTGGGGGCCGCATTGGGGCAATCTCGGCGGCTACGGGTTCGTCAGCCTCGACTACCACCGGCAGTTCGCGCTCGAGGCGATGCTGATCGAGGGGGCGTCGGTCAAGCCGGCGGCCTTCCGCATCGGCCCTCTCGGGCTCTTGCCGAAGATCAAGAAGAGTGTGGAGCACAAGTTGCCGTTCACGGGCCAGGCCGGTGATCCGTGACCGGCCCGCCTCGATCGAG